>NZ_JBMAWR010000018.1:0-123084 GCF_048586865.1 Pseudomonas bharatica
TTCGCGCAGACCCCGGAAGCATCTGCAAGGTTTGATGGCCCTATCGCTGGCAGTTTCGGCACCCCACGGGATCGGGCGGTGCACGCCATACCTGTGGGAGCCGGCGTTGCCGGCGATGAGGCCCGAAAGGATAAAACAAAACGCCCGGCACTGAGCCGGGCGTTTTGTTTGCTGCCGCCTGTGATCAGGTCTGGCTGGTCGGCGTGGCCGGTGCCGATGGCGCCGGAGCGCTGCTGGCGGCCGCTGCGGCGCTGGCTGCTGGAGCCGCGCTGGCAGCCGGAGCCGCAGGCTTGGCAGCAGCAGGCTTCGGCGCCGCGGCTTTCTTCACAGCGGGCTTCTTCGCCGCAGCCGGCTTGGCTGCCGGTTTGGCCGCTGCGGGTTTCGCTGCTGGCTTGGCCGCAGGCTTGGCAGCCGGTTTTGCAGCAGCGGTTTTCGCCGCCGCCGGTTTGGCTGCCGGCTTGGCCACCGCAGGTTTCGCCGCAGCTGCCTTGGCTGCAGGTTTGGCCGCCGCAGTTTTCGCCGCAGGCTTGGCCGCTGCCTTGGGTGCAGCCTTGGCCAGCGGCTTCGCAGCAGTCGCCTTGGCCGCCGCAGGCTTGGCCGCGGAAACCGGCGTCACCGATTTACCGGTCAGCTTCTCGATCTGCTTGGTCAGCGTATCGACCTTGCTGTGCAGTGCCTTGACCTCGTTGCGGCTCGGTACGCCGAGACGCGAGATGGCACTGTTCAGGCGCTTGTCGAACGCTTCCTCCAGTTCACTCCACTTGCCCAGCGCGCGGTCCTTCACATCACCGACACGGGAGGTCGCCGACTTTGCGGTCTCCTTGGCCGTGTCGACGCTGCTCTTGGCCTGCTTCTCGGCTTTCTCGCCATCCTTGACCAGATCGTCGAAGAGCTTGGTGCCGTCCTTGTCGATCTTCGAATAAATACCCAGGCCCGCCAGCCAGATCTTGCGGGAGTACTTCTCGATTCCCCCGATCCAGGAGCTGCCTTCTTTCTCAGTAGTCTTCTTGCCAGCCATCCCGCTCTCCTTATTGTTTGCCCGCGACACGTTCGAGCAATGCCGTCAGCTCATCGAGCTTGGCGGAAAGTGTCTCCACGTCATGTTTAGACGGAATGCCGATGCGATTCAAGGCGCTGGCGACCCGCGCGTCGAAAGCCTTTTCGATTTTGTCGAGCTGAACTTCGACTTTGCCCTTGACGCTGCGCAGCTCCTGCCGGGCCGAATCGATCTCGCCGTTGGCCGCGTCGAGCTCGCGATCGATGCGTTTCTTGCCGCGTTTTTCCACGGCTTCGCCGGCCTTGATCAGGTCCTTCACGTAATCGGCACTCTCCTGGCCGACCCGGGTATAGGCGCCCAGGCCCGCCAGCCAGATCTTGCGCGCATAGCCGCGCACTTCACCCAGGCTGCCCTGGACATCGTCTTTTTTCTTCAGGATCACTTTGGCCATGTTCTGCACCTCGCACTCATTGAAAGGAATGGAAGAACTACCCACGGATCGGGGATTGCAGAGCACGTTACGGAGAAAAATTAGAATCGACACCCTAAAGACCGGGACGCATTGCACGCCCCGGTCGCAGGATTCAGGCCAGCGCCTTGTCCAGCGCCCGCTCGATCTCGGCCTTGATGGTGCTGCCCATGATCGACAGCATCATGCCCAGCTTGAGTTCCACACGGATGCTGTCGTCGCCGATCTCCACGCTGCCATTGGCACCGCTGCGCTTGACCTCTACCCGGTCACCCTTCCATTGGGCCTTCAGGTCGTACTCGCGGGAGAGCTTCTCGACCAGGGCTTCGGCCTTCTGACGGGCGGCGTCGCGGCCGAGGCTGTGTTTACGTTCAACGCTGATCTGGGTCATTCATGAGGTCCTGGCTGCAAGGGCATACTGGCGCATTATGCCCCCGCCTCCAGCCGCGACAACCCCGCCAAGACAAATGCAGCCACACGCCCTAGAATGGCGAGTAATTTTTCCCGGTGAAGCGATATGAACGACCAGCGCAAAGGCGATAACGCCGAACCCACCACTCATTTCGGTTACCAGAGCGTCCCTGAAAGCCAGAAAGCCGACAAGGTCGCCGAGGTATTTCATTCGGTAGCCGCCAAATACGACCTGATGAACGACGTGCTTTCCGGCGGCATGCACCGCCTGTGGAAACGCTTCGCCATCGAGCTGTCCGGTGTGCGCAGCGGCAACCGGGTCCTGGACATCGCCGGCGGTACCGGTGACCTGACCCGCAAGTTCTCCCACCTGGTCGGCCCTACCGGCCAGGTCGTGCTGGCCGATATCAACGCCTCGATGCTCAAGGTCGGCCGTGACCGCCTGCTCGACCTGGGCGTGGCCGGCAACGTCGAGTTCGTCCAGGCCGATGCGGAAAAACTGCCGTTCCCCGACAACCACTTCGACTGCGTGACCATCGCCTTCGGCCTGCGCAACGTGACGCACAAGGACGACGCCCTGCGCTCCATGCTGCGTGTACTCAAGCCCGGCGGTCGCCTGCTGGTGCTGGAGTTCTCCAAGCCGACCAGCAAGCTGATGTCCAAGGTCTACGACGCCTACTCCTTCGCCTTCATGCCGCTGGCCGGCAAGCTGATCACCAACGATTCGGAAAGCTACCGCTACCTGGCCGAGTCGATCCGCATGCACCCCGACCAGGAAACCCTCAAGGCCATGATGGTCGACGCCGGCTTCGACCGCGTCACCTACCACAACATGACCAACGGCATCGTCGCCCTGCATCGCGGTATCAAGCCCTGATGCTGGTCGCCGGCCTTCTCGCCAGCGTCGAACACGGCATCAACCGTGTCCTGCGCCTGGACAGCACCGCGCTGCCGCGCCTGGCCCCCCTCGATGGCAAGGTGATTGCCATCGACTGCCGCCAGCCGGCCCTGCAACTGTTCATCCTGCCCAGCGACGAAGGCCTGCTCCTGGCCAGCCAGTGGGCCAATGCCCCCGACTGCACCCTGCGCGCCCCGGCCAGCAGCCTGGTGCAACTGGCCCTGAGCCAGGACAAGACCGCCGTATTGCACAGCCCGCAGGTCGAACTGGACGGCGACAGCACCGTATTGCTCGACCTGGTCGGCGTACTCCAGGACCTGGAGCTGGACTGGGAGTACGAAGTCTCCCGCTGGCTCGGCCCGGTCGCCACCCAATTGCTCGGCAGCCACCTGCGCAGCCGCGCGCGCTGGACCCGCAGCAGCCTGTCGAGCCTGGGCCGCACCGCCTCGGAGTACCTGGCCGAGGAATCGCGCACCCTGGTCGGCCAGCGCGAAGCCGAAGCCCGCTTCGCCGAACTCGATACCCTCAAGCTCGACATTGAACGCCTCGAGGCGCGCATCGAGCGCCTTGCCCGATCCCTTGAATCCAGCGATAACGCATGAAGCTGCTCGCCGTACGCCGTCTGTTGCGCATCCAGCGCGTCGTCATCCGCTACCGTCTCGATGACCTGCTGTTCGACCTGCCCCTGCCCTGGTGGCTGGCCTCGCTACGCCTGCTGATGCCGTGGCGCTGGCTGCCGCGCCGCACGTCCGCGCTGAGCCGTGGTGCGCGCCTGCGCCTGGCCCTGCAGGACCTCGGCCCGATCTTCATCAAGTTCGGCCAGTTGCTTTCCACTCGCCGCGACCTTTTGCCGGCGGACATCGCCGACGAACTGATGCTGCTGCAGGACCGCGTCCCGCCCTTTGACCCGCAAAAAGCCGTGGCGCTGATCGAGGAGCAACTGGGCGCCAAGGTCAGCGAAGTCTTCTCGCGCTTCGACGTCGAGCCGCTGGCCTCGGCTTCGGTGGCCCAGGTCCACGCCGCGCGCCTGAAGAGCGGCGAAGAAGTGGTGGTCAAGGTGGTGCGTCCCGGCCTCAAGCCGGTGATCGCCCAGGACCTGGCCTGGCTGTTCCTGATCGCCCGCGGTGCTGAGCGGGTATCGGCCGACGCGCGCCTGCTGCACCCGGTGGACGTGGTCAGCGACTACGAAAAGACCATCTACGACGAACTCGACCTGCTCCGCGAGGCGGCCAATGCCAGCCAGTTGCGGCGCAATTTCGAGGGCTCGGACATGATGTACGTGCCCCAGGTCTATTGGGACTGGTGCCGGCCTAAAGTGCTGGTGATGGAGCGCATCTACGGCATCCAGGTTACCGACCTGGAAAGCCTGGCCGACCAGCGCACCGACATGAAGATGCTTGCCGAGCGCGGCGTGGAGATCTTCTTCACCCAGGTGTTCCGCGACAGCTTCTTCCACGCCGACATGCACCCCGGCAACATCTTCGTCAGCACGGTGAAGCCGTGGAGCCCGCAGTACATCGCCATCGACTGCGGCATCGTCGGCAGCCTGACCCCGGAAGACCAGGACTACCTGGCCCGCAACCTGTTCGCGTTCTTCAAGCGCGACTACCGCCGCGTCGCGCAGTTGCACATCGATTCCGGCTGGGTGCCGGCGCAGACCAAGCTCAACGAATTCGAAGCGGCGATCCGCACCGTGTGCGAGCCGATCTTCGAGAAGCCGCTCAAGGATATTTCCTTCGGCCAGGTGCTGATGCGCCTGTTCCAGACGGCGCGGCGCTTCAACATGGAGGTGCAGCCGCAACTGGTGCTGCTGCAGAAGACCCTGCTGAACATCGAAGGCCTGGGCCGCCAGCTCTACCCGGACCTGGACCTGTGGACCACCGCCCAGCCGTTCCTGGAACGCTGGATGCGCGAGCGGGTGAGCCCGAAGACCCTGCTGCAGAACCTGCACAGCCAGGTCGAGCAGGTGCCGCACCTGGCCAACATGACCCGCGACCTGCTCGAACGCATGTCGCAGCCGCACCTCAACGACCCGCCCGCCCCGTGGAAGCAGCAGGACCACTGGGCCCTGCGCCTGGTCGGGGCGGCCCTGCTCGCAGGCGGCGCAGTCGTCGCCAGCACGGCCGGGAACCTGGTCGCCACCAGCGTCTGGCCGGCCTGGCTGATGCTCGCCGCAGGGCTCTACCTGGTGGTGCGCCGATAGCCACGACGGCTCGCGGCTGGCACACTAGCCGCCGGCATCGGCGCGGGGCCGTGGCCTGACTTGGGAGTCGAACATGAAAGACTGGCTGGACGAGATCAAGTGGGACAGCAACGGCCTGGTACCGGCCATCGCCCAGGACCACAAGACCGGGCGCGTATTGATGATGGCCTGGATGAACCGCGAATCCCTGGCCCTGACCGCCGCCGAGCAGCGCGCCATCTACTGGTCGCGCTCGCGTGGCAAACTGTGGCGCAAGGGCGAGGAGTCCGGCCACATGCAGAAGCTGCATGAACTGCGCCTGGACTGCGACGCCGACGTGATCATCCTGATGGTCGAGCAACTGGGCCACATCGCCTGCCACACCGGGCGCGAAAGCTGCTTCTACCGCGTCTTCGAAGACGGCCAGTGGAAAATCGTCGATCCGGTCCTGAAGGACCCGGACGCCATCTACAACGCAGGACACTGAACATGAGCGACACCCTGAGCCGCCTGGCCGAAGTACTGGAAGCGCGCAAGGGCGCGGCCCCCGACAGCTCCTACGTGGCCAGCCTGTACCACAAGGGCCTGAACAAGATCCTGGAGAAGGTCGGCGAGGAATCGGTGGAAACCATCATCGCCGCCAAGGACGCCGCCGTCAGCGGCGACTGCAGCGATGTGATCTATGAGACTGCCGACCTGTGGTTCCATAGCCTGGTCATGCTCAGTGCCCTGGGCCAGCACCCGCAGGCCGTGCTGGCCGAGCTGGAACGCCGCTTCGGCCTGTCCGGCCATGACGAAAAAGCCGCTCGCCAGCCATCGGCTTGACTGACATTCATTCGAGGAGAGCACCATGGGTATTTTTGACTGGAAACACTGGATCGTCCTGCTGGTCGTGGTCGTGCTGGTCTTCGGCACCAAGAAGCTCAAGAACTTCGGCAGCGACCTGGGCGAGTCCATCAAGGGCTTCCGCAAGGCCATGAACGAAGACGACAAGCCGGCCGATCCGAACGTGCAGGCCGCGCAACCCTCCCAGCCGGTACAACCGCAGGGCACCCCGCTGAACCAGCCGCAGACCATCGACGGCCAGGCGCAGAAGGTCCAGGAACCTGCAAGGAAAGAGTGATCCCATGTTCGGCATCAGCTTCAGCGAGTTGCTGCTCGTCGGCCTGGTCGCCCTGGTGGTGCTCGGCCCCGAGCGCCTGCCCGGCGCGGCGCGTACCGCCGGCCTGTGGATCGGGCGCCTCAAGCGCAGCTTCAATTCCATCAAGCAGGAAGTGGAGCGCGAGATCGGCGCCGACGAGATCCGTCGGCAGTTGCACAACGAGCACATCCTCTCGATGGAGCAGGAAGCCCGGCGCATTCTCAATCCGCAGAGCGTGACACCGGATCCGGCCGCCACGCCGGGCAGCCAGCCGGCCCCGGTGGCTGAAGCCGCGCCCGTGCAACCCGTGACGCCTGCGCCTGAACCGGCCACCGTCACCCCGCCGTCCACCGAACCGACCCAACCGCCGCGAGCCCCATGAGCGAGATTCCGGAACACGACCAGCCCATGCCGCTGGTGTCTCACCTCACCGAACTGCGGACCCGCCTGCTGCGCTGCGTGGCGGCGGTCTTCCTGATCTTCGCCGGGCTGTTCTCCTTCGCCCAGCAGATCTACACCCTGGTCTCGGCGCCGCTGCGCGCGCACCTGCCGGCCAACGCGACGATGATCGCCACCGACGTCGCCTCGCCGTTCCTCACGCCGTTCAAGCTGACCATGATCGTTTCGCTGTTCCTGGCGATCCCGTTCATCCTGTTCCAGATCTGGGGGTTCATCGCGCCGGGGTTGTACCGCCATGAAAAGCGCGTGGCGATCCCGCTGCTGGTTTCCAGCATCCTGCTGTTCTACGCCGGCATGGCCTTCGCCTACTTCCTGGTGTTCCCGCTGATCTTCGGCTTCTTCGCCAGCGCCACCCCTGAAGGCGTGTCGATGATGACCGACATCGCCAGCTACCTCGACTTCGTCATGACCCTGTTCTTCGCCTTCGGCGTGGCCTTCGAGATTCCGGTGGCGGTGGTGCTGCTGGTCTGGATCGGCGTGGTCGATGTGCAGTACCTGCGCAAGATCCGCCCGTACGTGATCATCGGCTGCTTCGTGGTCGGCATGATCCTGACCCCCCCGGACATCTTCTCGCAGACCTTGCTGGCCGTGCCGATGTGGATGCTGTTCGAGATCGGCGTGCTGTTCGGCGGCCTGGTGCGCAAGCGCCGCCAGGAAGAAGAAGCCAGCGACGATACCCCGGACGACCAGCCGCCAGCGACGCAGCCGTGAACCTGCTGCTGCTCGAGGAGGCCGATTTCATTGCGGCCGACCGCGCGGTCCTGAGCGACCGCCGTTTCATCCATATGCAGGAGATCCATCGCGTCGCGGTGGGCGACAGCCTGCGCGTCGGCCGGATCGGCGGGCTGATGGGCCAGGCGCGGGTCGAGCGCCTGGAAGGCCATGAAGCGGAACTGTCCCTGAGCTTCGACCAGGTGCCACCGGCCAAGCTGCCGCTGACCCTGGTCCTGGCGCTGCCGCGCCCGAAGATGCTGCGCCGGGTATTCCAGACCATCGCCACCATGGGCGTGGCGAAACTGGTGCTGGTCAACAGCTACCGGGTGGAAAAGAGCTTCTGGCAGACGCCCTTCCTCGAACCCGAAACCATCCGCGAAAACCTCATCCTCGGCCTGGAGCAGGCCCGCGACACGGTGCTGCCCGAGGTCGTGATCGAGAAGCGCTTCAAGCCTTTCGTCGAGGACCGCCTGCCGGCCATCACAGCCGGCACCCTGGGCCTGGTCGGTCATCCCGGCAACCATCCGCCCTGCCCGCGCGGGGTCGAGGCGCCGGTAACCCTGGCCATCGGCCCGGAAGGCGGCTGGATTCCCTACGAGGTCGACCTGCTGGGCAAGGCCGGGCTGGCCCCGGTGCAACTGGGCGAACGCATCCTGCGCGTGGAAACTGCGGTCACCGCCCTGCTGGCGCGCCTGTTCTAACAGCGTTCATACGACTAACGGCTACCTCTTCGGCCCCCGTTTGGGCGCTTTTGCCTCCTTCAGTTTTGCCATCCCGGGCCGATTCAGACGAACAAGCAAAATAAATCTGCCTCGCCTGACAGAACCGGAGTTACCGCATGTACCGTTGGATGGCCCAGCACCTGGGGAACGTGAGCGTCAATCGCAAATTGGGGATCGGCTTCAGCATCGTTCTGCTGCTGACCCTCGCCATTACCTTCACCGGTTGGCAGGGCCTGAGTGGCGTGATCGGCCGGGGCGACAAGCTCGGCGAGATTTCCGAGGTGTACCAGGGCACCCAGGCCCTGCGGATTGCCAGGCAGACCTACGAACACAACCGTGACGCGGCTTCCACCGCCCAGGTGGAAAAGGCCCTGGCGACGCTCGGCGCGACCCTGGAGCGGGTGAGCAAGGGCGTCAAGGAGCCCGAGGACAGCCAGCGCCTGGCCCAGCAAAGCCAGGCATTGCGCGGCTACGAGAGTGCCTTCGCCGACCTCAAGCGCGCCGCCGATGCCCGCGAAGCCGCCCGCGCCATTCTCGGCAGCAGCGCCGACAAGGCCGCCGCGCTGCTCGACCAGGTGCAGCAGGGCCTGCTGCAGAACGGCGACATCGTCATCTTCAACAACGCCGTGGAAACCGCGAAGCTGCTGCAGCAGGCGCGCTTCCAGGTGCGTGGCTACACCTACAGCGGCAAGGAAGAATTCCAGGCCACCGCGCTGACCGCTATCGACGAGGCCCTGGCGCTGATAAAAGCGCTGCCCGGCAAGGTACCTGCGGACCATCAGGCCAATTTGGGCACGGCTGCCGAGGCGCTGGGCGCCTACCGGGGCGCTGTGGTCCAGATCGGCAACGCCCAGCAGGCCAGCGACAAATCCCTGGCAGAAATGGGCAAGCTGGGCAATCGCCTGCTCGACCTGAGCATGGAACTGACCCAATCCCAGACCCGGATCCGCGACGACGAGACGCAGCACGCCAAGTCCATGCTCGGCCTGGCCACGCTGCTGGCCCTGGCCTTCGGTATCCTCGCCTCCTGGGCCATCACCCGGCAGATCGTCGTGCCGCTACGGCAAACCCTGAGCGCCGTGGACCGTATCGCCAGCGGCGACCTCAGCCATGACCTCACCGACCAGCGCCGCGACGAGCTGGGCCAGTTGCAGCGCAGCATGCAACGCATGACCCTGAACCTGCGCGAGCTGATCGGCGGCATCGGCGACGGCGTCACCCAGATCGCCAGCGCTGCCGAAGAACTGTCGGCGGTCACCGAGCAGACCAGTGCCGGGGTCAACAACCAGAAGGTCGAGACCGACCAGGTCGCCACCGCCATGAACGAAATGGCGGCCACCGTGCATGAAGTCGCGCGCAATGCCGAAGAGGCTTCCGAGGCGGCGAAGATGGCCGACAACCAGGCCCGCGAGGGCGACCGCGTGGTGGCCGAGGCCATCGCCCAGATCGAGCGCCTGGCCAAGGAAGTGGACAACTCCAGCGCCGCGATGAATGACCTGAAGACGGAAAGCGCGAAAATCGGCAGCGTACTGGACGTGATCAAGTCGGTGGCCGAGCAGACCAACCTGCTGGCCCTCAATGCCGCCATCGAAGCGGCCCGGGCCGGCGAGGCCGGACGCGGCTTCGCCGTGGTCGCCGATGAAGTGCGCAGCCTGGCGCAGCGCACCCAGCAGTCCACCGAGGAAATCGAGGAACTGATCGCCGGCTTGCAGAACGGCACCCAGCAGGTAGCGACGGTGATGGACAACAGCCGCAGCCTGACCGACAGCAGTGTGCAACTGACCCGCAGCGCCGGGGTTTCGCTGGAGACCATCACCAGGACGGTGTCGTCGATCCAGGCGATGAACCAGCAGATTGCGGCGGCGGCAGAGCAGCAGAGTGCGGTGGCGGAAGAGATCAACCGCAGCGTGATGAACGTGCGGGATGTATCGGATCAGACGGCGGCGGCGAGCGAGGAAACGGCGGCATCCAGCGTGGAGCTGGCGCGGTTGGGGACGCATTTGCAGTCGCTGGTATCGCGGTTCCGCCTGTAATTCCAGGCCGGACACCTGACCTGTGGGAGCGGGTTCACCCGCTCCCACAGGGTCCGCGTCGCTTTTACAGGACCTGGCGCAGGAAAGCCTGGGCCCGCAGGTCCTTCGGCGCAGTAAAGAACTGCTCCGGAGGCGAATCCTCCAGCAGCTTGCCGTGATCGAAGAACAGCACACGGTCTGCCACTTCCCGGGCAAAGCCCATTTCATGGGTCACGCAGACCATGGTCATGCCTTCCTGGGCCAGGGTCTTCATCACGTCCAGTACCTCACCGACCATTTCCGGGTCGAGCGCCGAGGTCGGCTCGTCGAACAGCATGACCTTAGGGTCCATCGCCAGCGCCCGGGCGATCGCCACCCGCTGCTGCTGGCCGCCCGAGAGCCGCGACGGGTATTCGTTGGCCTTCTGTCCGATCCCCACCTTCTCCAGCAAGGCTTTCGCCTTGGCTTCGCGCTCGGCCTTGCCGCGCTTGCGCACGACCTTCTGCGCCAGGCACAGGTTCTCCAGCACGGTCATGTGCGGGAACAGGTTGAAGTGCTGGAACACCATGCCGACTTCACGGCGATAGGCATTGATATCGGTCTTCGGGTCGGCCAGTTGCAGCCCGTCGATGGCGACGCTGCCGGCGTCGAAGGACTCCAGGCCGTTAAGGCAGCGCAGGAAGGTCGATTTACCCGAGCCCGACGGGCCGAGCACCACCAGCACTTCGCCACGGGCGACCTGGGTGGTGACGTTATCCACGGCGCGTACAACCATGCCGCGCGTATCGAAGACTTTGGTCAGATCACGGACTTCAATCACTTTGCGCAAGCCTCCGCTCGAGCCGGCTGGCGAAGTGCGACAGCGGCAGGTTGATCAGCAGGTACAGCCCGGCGACGCAGAACCAGATCTCGAAGGTGGAGAACGAGGTAGTGATCGCTTCGCGGCCGCTCTTGGTCAGTTCGGTGATGGCGATCACCGAGACCAGCGAGGTGTCCTTGACCAGGCTGATGAATTGCCCGGCCAGCGGCGGCAGCACGCGCTTGAACGCCTGCGGCAGGATCACGTGGCGCATCGACTGCGAAGCGTTCAGGCCCAGTGAACGTGCCGCCTCGCCCTGCCCCTTGGCGATGGACTGCACGCCGGCCCGGACGATCTCGGCCACATAGGCGCCGGTGAACAGCGCCAGCGCCGCCACCCCGGCGAACTCCCGGGACAGGTTGAGCACGGTGCCGATGAAGAAGTAGAAGATGAAGATCTGCACCAGCAGCGGCGTACCGCGAACCAGCTCGACATAGACGGTGGACAGGTCGCGCAGGGTCGGATTGCTCGACAGCCGGCACAGCCCGGCGAACAGGCCGATCACCAGGCCGGCGATGCCTGACGCCACGGAGATCCAGACGGTGGTCCACAGCCCCCAGGCCAGCGGGCCGGCGGCCCAATGGTGGGTCAGGCCGATCAGGTCGCCTTCGGCCACATCATCGCCCTGGGACAGCTGCACGCTGGCCTGGTCGACTTCCAGCACCTGGTCGTTGCCGTCTTCGTCACGCAGGGTCACCACGGCGCTGTCGCCCTTGCGCACGATCTCCTGCACCGTGCCGTAGCCGGCAGCGCGATGGGCTTCTTCGGCCTGGTAGGCGAAGTACTGCGGTACACGGTTCCAGCGCCACTCGTAGGAAATCATCGAGGTAGCGAAATACAGACTCAGCGCCAGTCCGACCAGGACCAGCGCGGTCAGCCCGTGCCAGGGCCACTGGGCTTTCTTGTGTTTGATCACGTTGAGGGTTCCGTAAATGCGAACGCGCAGGACAAGCCTGCGCGTCGGGTTTCAAGCCTGGGCGTGGAGCCTGGGCCTTATTCCATGTCCTTCAGCCATTCGGTCTTCTTGAACCACTTGTCGTGGATCCGGTCGTAGGTGCCGTCGTGCTTGATCTGGTGCAGGAAGTTGTCGATGAAGTTGAGGCTGTCGTAGTCGCCCTTCTTCAGGCCGAAGGCCAGCGGCTCGTAGGTGAACGGCTCGTCCAGGTAGACCAGCTTGCCGTTGCCGACCTTGGTCAGGGCGACGACGTTGTAAGGCGCATCGTAGACGAACGCGTCGGCCTTGCCGTTGACCACGTCCAGCACGCCTTCCTGCTCGTTGTCGTAGCCGTGGTACTGGGCCTTGCCGATCAGTTTCTTGGCGATCATCTCGCCGGTGGTGCCCAGCTTGGAGGTCAGGCGGTATTCGGCGCTGTTCAGGTCCTTGTACGACTTGATCTTGCCTTCCAGTTCCTTGCGGATCAGCAGGGTCTGGCCGACGACGATGAAGGGCTCGCTGAAGTTCAGCTTGAGGTTGCGCTCCTGGGTCAGGGTCATGCCGCTGCCGATCATGTCGAACTTGTTGGTCATCAGGGCCGGGATGATGCCGTCGTAGGCAGTGGACACCAGCTCCAGCTTGACGCCCATGGACTTGGCCATGGCCTTGAGGATGTCCACTTCGAAGCCGATGATCTCGCCACGCTTGTTGGTCATCTCGAAGGGCATGTAGGTCGGGTCCATGCCGACGCGCAGGGTGCCGCGCTTGACCGCGTCATCGATCGCACCGGCGTGTGCCGAGCCCACCGCCAAGGTGGCCGCGACGCCGGCCAGCAGCATCGACAGATACTTTTTGAACATCACCACTTCCCCCAAAACAGGAAACCGCTCGAATTTTATTGTGCGCGCGAAAAGTCCTACAGACGACGCGCCATAGTCGGGGTGGGATGCTAACGCATGAGCGGCACGGGACCTAGCGTCCGTGAAGACTTTGTTACTCATTGATACCAGAAAACGCGAACGGGGCGACGAATGTCGCCCCGTTGCGGGTCAGGCGTTGGCCAGGGCCGGCTGCGGCGCCGGCTCGGGATGCAGCGGCAGCAGCGGCGAGTGCGGATCGCTGGCGATCGACTTGCGCCATGGGTCCAGCCAGGCCGCGTTCTGCTCGGCCCAGACCTGCTCGTGCAGGCGGGCCAGGGCCACCGGATCGCTGAGCAGGGCCAGGCGGGTATTGCCGTCCAGCCCGGACGGGCCGACCTGCAGGGCCTTGGCGATACGCTCGGCGCGCAGCGCCTCGATCGGTTCGACGGTGCGATGACGGGCAGTCGCCAGGGCACAGGCCAGGGCGTTCTGCTTCGGATCGACCACGGCGCGGACGAAACCGTCCTTCAGTGCATGCCAGCGGTTCTCATGGGTGTACTGGTCGGTCGCCAGCAGTTCCTGGGGCGTCGAGTACTCCTCGGGAATCAGGAACAGCTTCTCGTCCTTGGCGCGCAGCCCCAGGTTGACCCGGCTGGAGATCACCGAGACCGGGATCGACAGGGTCAGCGAACCGACGATAGGCACCAGCCACCACAGGAAGCTCGGGTTCAGCCAGGCCACCAGCAGGGCCCAGGCCACACCCAGCAAGGTCTGCGGGCCATGCCTGCGCACCGCTTCGCTCCACGGCGTGGAGTCGTCGTCACGCTGCGGCGAGTTCCAGGTCGCGGCCCAGCCGAGGAAGGCGGCGAGCACGAAACGGGTGTGGAAGATCATCCGCACCGGCGCCAGCAGCATGGAGAACAGCATTTCCAGGAGCATCGACAGGGTGACCTTGATGCGCCCGCCGAACTCGGTCGCGCCCTTGGCCCAGATCAGGATGACGCTGAGCAGCTTGGGCAGGAACAGCAGCACGATGGTGGTGGAGAACAGCGCGATGGCCTTCTCCGGATGCCATTGCGGCCACAGCGGGTACAACTGGCGTGGTTCGAGGAAGTACTGCGGCTCCATCAGGGTGTTGGTCGCCAGCAGTGCCGTCGACAGCACCAGGAAGAAGAACCACAGCGGCGCCGACAGGTAGGACATCACCCCGGTCAGGAACACCGCGCGGTGCACCGGGTGCATGCCCTTGACCAGGAACAGGCGGAAGTTCATCAGGTTGCCGTGGCACCAGCGACGGTCACGCTTGAGCTCGTCGAGCAGGTTCGGCGGCAGTTCTTCGTAGCTGCCCGGCAGGTCGTAGGCGATCCACACGCCCCAACCGGCACGGCGCATCAGCGCGGCTTCGACGAAGTCGTGGGAGAGGATCGCACCGGCAAAGGCGCCCTTGCCCGGCAACGGCGCCAGGGCGCAGTGCTCGATGAAGGGCTTCATGCGGATGATCGCGTTGTGCCCCCAATAGTGCGACTCGCCCAGTTGCCAGAAGTGCAGGCCGGCGGTGAACAGCGGGCCGTACACGCGGGTAGCGAACTGCTGCATGCGCGCATACAGGGTGTCCATGCCCGACGCCTTCGGCGCGGTCTGGATGATCCCGGCGTCCGGGTTGGCCTCCATCAGGCGCACCAGGCTGGTCAAGCATTCGCCGCTCATCACGCTGTCCGCGTCGAGTACCACCATGTAGCGGTAGTCGCTGCCCCAGCGACGGCAGAAGTCGTCGAGGTTGCCGCTCTTGCGCTTCACGCGGCGACGCCGGCGGCGGTAGAAGATCCGCCCGAAACCGTTGGTTTCGCGGCAGACATCCAGCCACGCCTGTTGCTCGGCCACGGCGATGTCGGTGTCGTTGGTGTCGCTGAGGACGAAGAAGTCGAAACGGTCCAGGTCACCGGTGGCGGCGACGGACTCGAAGGTGGCGCGCAGGCCGGCGAACACCCGTGGTACGTCTTCGTTGCAGATCGGCATGACCAGCGCGGTGCGCGCGCCCTTCTCGATCGGCTCGTTGCCGGCGCTGCTTCCGGAAATGCGGTACTTGTCGCGCCCGGTGAGCAGTTCGAGGAAGCCCATCAGCGCGGTCCAGAAACCGGCCGAGACCCAGCAGAACAGGATGCCGAAGAGGATCAGGATGCTGGTCTGCAGGGCATACGGCCAGACCTGCGTTGCAGTCTGCAACAGCGGCTGGTGCATGACCTCTTCGAGATCGACGAAGGACCAGCCCTGGTACGGCAGGATGCCTTTCATGTACCAGCCGGCGACCAGCGTCTGGCCGATCATCAGCGCCAGCAGGATATAGCGGCGCATGGAGCCGACCCAGCGCCAGCGCGCCGCCGGCAGCTCGCGTTTTTCCGGGGCCGGGGCGTTGGTGCGCCCGGTCAGCCGGCGCCAGCCGCGCACGAGGATGTTGGTCCGCCACGGCTCGGGCACCACCCGGGTGCGCCGGATCGGCGGGGTCGCCTTGAGGCAGACCCGGCCGTTGGCGTCGAGGCCGAGCATCTCGACCTCCTCCATATCGGTAGCCGTGAGCAGGTTCAGCCGGCTGCCTACCGAACCCTGGGTGGGTTCGGCATTGGCAGGGGCCGGGTGCGCCGACAGGCGCTGGTGCAACTCGCTGAACGAGTTGCAGCTGGCGAGTTCCGCCCGCTGCTCGTCGCTCAGTGGAAGGTGGGCCAGATACTCGACGAGTGGTTCCGGCCGTGCTGAAGAGTTACTCATCGGCAGGCAACTGATAGCTCCAGGTCTCGGTCAGCACCTGTTCGGTGGTGGCCGGGGCCTCGGTGGTGGGCGCCGCTTCGGCGGCAGGCTGCTCGGCAGGTTGCTCGGCCTTGGCGGTTTTCGCCGCAGCCTTGTCATGCTTGGCAGGTTTTTCCTGTTTCTTCGGCTCTTCCTGCTTTTCAGGCTTGGCCGGCTCGACCGGTACATCACGAACCAGGGCGGCGCGCATTTCCACGGCCTTGCCCGGATCCTTGACCTTCATCCGCAGGGTCAGGCGCCAGCCCTTGATTTCAGGGTTGTAGCGCAGGTTGTTTTCCACCAGCTCGGCGTTGTCGTCGAGACTGACCTGGCTGCGCACCGCGGTGTCTTCCGGGAGCTTGGCGAGGGCGGGGCCTTCGAAATCGACCAGGAAGGCCACGCTGCCGTCAGGCTGACGAATCAGGTTGGATTGCTTGACGTCGCCGGTGGAACGCATGGTCTGCTTGACCCAGCCAAGGTCGGGCGAGTGGAACTCCGACTCGTCCATGGTCCAGTGCAGGCGGTATTCGTATTCGATCGGGGTACCCGGCTCCGGCAGTTTTTCCGGGCTCCAGAAGGCCACGATGTTGTCGTTGGTTTCGTCGGCCGTCGGGATCTCGACCAGGTCGACGGTGCCCTTGCCCCAGTCGCCCTTCGGCTCGATCCAGGTGCTTGGACGCTTCTGGTAGTTGTCATCCAGGTCTTCGAAGAAGCTGAAAGCGCGATTGCGCTGCAGCAAACCGAAGCCACGCGGGTTTTCCACGCTGAAGTTGCTGACGGCCAGGTGTTTCGGGTTGTTCAGCGGACGCCACAGCCATTCGCCGTTGCCGGCATGGATCGACAGGCCTTCGGAGTCGTGCAGCGAAGGACGGTAGTTAGGGACGCGGGACGGCTGGTTGCTGCCGAACAGGTACATGCTGGTCAGCGGGGCGATGCCCAGGCGGCTGACGTGGTCACGCAGGAAGACTTTCGACTGCACATCGACGATGGTGTCGGAACCCGGACGCAGGATCAGCTTGTAGGCGCCGGTGGAGCGCGGCGAATCCAGCAGGGCGTAGATCACCAGGTGCTTGTCGTTGGGGTTCGGGCGCTCGACCCAGAACTCGGTGAAGCGCGGGAATTCTTCGCCGGACGGCAGCGCGGTGTCGATCGCCAGGCCGCGGGCCGAGAGGCCGTACACCTGGCCCTTGCCGACCACGCGGAAGTAGCTGGCGCCGAGCAGGGTCATGATCTCGTCCTGCTTGTCCGCCTTGTTGATCGGGTAGAGCACACGGAAACCGGCGTAGCCCAGCTTCTCGGTGGCCTTGGCATCGAACTGCAGGTCGCCGAAGTCGAAGCGGCTCGGGTCGTACTTGATTTCTTCGACGGTGGTGGCGGTGACTTCGTTGATTTTCACCGGTGTGTCGAAGTGCATGCCCTGGTGGTAGAAGGACAGCTCGAACGGCGTCTTCTCCCCGGCCCACTCGGCCTTGTCGGCGCGGAAACGGATCTTCTGGTAGTCAGCGAACTTCATGTCGCGGAACACGGCCGGCAGATTGCTTTTCGGTGCTTCGTACTTTTGTCCGGCCAGGTCCTTCGCCTTGGCCGCGACATCGTCAAGGTTGAACGCCCAGAGCTGGCCGGAGCCGAGCAGGCACATCAGTGCCGAACCCGCGATCAGGGCCTTGCGCAGCCGGCTGGCAGGCGTTCTTGGAGCATCAAAGGGACTTACAATCACGAGCAACCCTCGCCGAATACTGATCTAAAGAACCAACGGCCAGCGACACATGCCGGGTTGGCGAGCACTGTTCGGACTCCGAAAGGGCTCAATGATTCCCCAAACGGTTCCGTACAGTTCTCGAGTCAAGGTTAAACAGGCCGTCGAATGCCGGCCCTGTGTAGCGCGCGATTATCTAGCAGGCGGCGTTACAACGCATCAGGGCCAGCCAACTATTTTTGCTGCCAAACCCCTTGTTTTCCTGCAAACAGGGGGAATTTTGTCTTCATATTTGTAACATAAATGTTACGGGGCCATCATTGACCAGATGAACCTGCATGTCGGCACCGAATCGACCGCTGCCGACAGTGCCGTGCTTGAGCCTCGCCTGGGCCAGAAGGTAATCGAACAGCTCGGCGCCGAGGGCCGGTGGCGCGGCAGTGGAGAAGCTCGGACGCAGGCCGCTGCGGGTATCGGCGGCGAGGGTGAACTGCGACACCAGCAGCAGGCCGCCGTCGATGTCCTTGAGGGAAAGGTTCATCTTGCCCTGCGGATCGCTGAAGACCCGATAGTTGAGCAGCTTGTGCAGGAGCTTGTCGGCATGCTCCGGGGTGTCGCCGGGCTCCACCGCGACCAGCACCAGCAGGCCCTGGTCGATCGAACCGACGATTTCCCCTTCTACCTCCACCCGGGCGCCACGCACCCGTTGCAGCAGGCCCTTCACGCTTCTTCCAGAGGCAGGTCGAGCAGGCGCCGGGCCATCTGGTCGGCGGCGCGCACCAGGGCATCGGTGATGCCCGGCTCGGAAGCGGCATGCCCGGCGTCACGAATCACCTTCAGCTCGCTGTTCGGCCAGGCCTGGTGCAGCTCCCAGGCGTTGTCCAGCGGGCAGATCACGTCGTAGCGGCCGTGCACGATCACCGCCGGCAGGTGAGCGATCTTCGGCATGTCGCGGATCAGCTGGTTTTCTTCGAGGAAGGCGCTGTTGACGAAGTAGTGGCATTCGATGCGGGCGATGGACAGCGCGCGCTGCGGCTCGGAGAAACGGTCGACCACCAGCGGATTCGGACGCAGCGTCGCGGTGCGGCCCTCCCAGGTGGACCAGGCCTTGGCCGCATGCATCTGGGCGATCTGGTCATTGCCGGTAAGGCGCTTGTGGAAGGCCTGGACCAGGTTGTCGCGCTCTTCCAGGGGGATCGGCGCGATGTAGTCCTGCCAGTAGTCCGGGAACAGGCGGCTGGCGCCAGCCTGGTAGAACCATTCGATTTCCTGTGGGCGACACAGGAAGATGCCGCGCAGGATCAGGCCATGGACGCGCTCGGGGTGGGTCTGGGCGTAGGCCAAGGCCAGGGTCGAGCCCCAGGAGCCGCCGAACAGCACCCACTTCTCGATGCCGAGGTGCTTGCGGATGCGTTCGAGGTCTTCGACCAGGTGCCAGGTAGTGTTGTTTTCCAGGCTGGCGTGGGGCGTGGAGCGGCCGCAGCCCCGCTGGTCGAAGGTGATGATGCGGTAGACGGTGGGATCGAAGTAGCAACGGCTCTGCGCATCGCAGCCGGCGCCGGGGCCACCGTGGATGAACACCACCGGCAGACCTTCCGGTGAACCACTTTCATCGACGTACAGCACATGCGGTGCTTCGACTGCCAGATCGTGCCGGGCGTAGGGTTTGATCTGTGGGTACAAGGTC
Organism: Pseudomonas bharatica; assembly: GCF_048586865.1. NCBI lineage: Bacteria > Pseudomonadati > Pseudomonadota > Gammaproteobacteria > Pseudomonadales > Pseudomonadaceae > Pseudomonas > Pseudomonas bharatica. The sequence continues at coordinate 18,823 of NZ_JBMAWR010000018.1, forward strand.
TGCATTACGCACTCCGTGTGGGAATTGTTCGGCCGTTCGGCATCATAAACCCGAAATGCGCTTTGAGCATGCCCCGTTGGGTCAAGAGATCTAGAGATCGAACAAGCGACGCGAACCCTGTGGGAGCGGGTTTACCCGCGATTGCGGTAGTGAATTCACCATAGCAATCGCGGGTGAACCCGCTCCCACAGGTTACCGGTACCGACCTTCAGCCCAGGCCAGAACCTCTTCCAGCAATCCGCGCAACACCCCCTGCGTCGGCCCCGCCAGATCCTCCCGATAGGTAAATGGCTCCACCTCCTCCATATATGTGCTCTGCGCCAGCTCCAGTTGCACTGCATGGATATCCTGCGCCGGATCGCCGTAATGCCGGGTGATGTGCCCGCCCTTGAAGCGCCCGTTCAGCACATGGGTGTACTGCCCGGCCCCGGCGCACACCGCCTGCAACCGCCCGGCCAGTTCAGCATCGCAACTCGCGCCGTTGAACGTGCCCAGGTTGAAGTCCGGCAGTTTCCCGTCGAACAGATGCGGCACATGGGACCTGATCGAATGCGCATCCCACAGCAGCGCATAGCCGAACTGCGCCTTCAACCGCGCCAGCTCGTTGCGCAGAGTGTCGTGATAGGGCCGCCAGATGCTCTCCAGGTATCCCGCTCGCTCGGCCGCCGACGGCACCTTGCCGTGCTCGAACAGCGGCTCGCCGTCGAACAGCGTCGCCGGGAACAACCCGGTGGTGGCGCCGACATACAGCGGCTGGTCATCCTCGGGCCGGTTGAGATCGATGACAAAGCGCGAATACTCCGCCGCCACCACGCTGGCGCCCATGTCGCGGACGAAGTCGTACAGCCGCGGGATGTGCCAGTCGGTATCCGGCAGGCTGCGGGCCGCCGGAACCAACCCATCGCGCACCGCCGGGGTCAGCTTCAGGCCGGCGTGGGGCATGCTGACCAGCAGCGGCAGCCTGCCCTGGTGAAAACTCAGTACCTTGTCCATCGTCATGCCTCAATCAGTCAGTTCGACGCCGTGGCGCACCACGCGCTTGTCCAGTTCGCCGCCGAGCCAGTAGGCCAGGTCGGCTGGACGCTCGATATCCCAGGCAACGAAGTCGGCGACCTTGCCCACTTCCAGCGTGCCATGGCTGTCGCCCAGCCCCAGCGCCGTGGCGGCATGGGTGGTCACGCCAGCCAGCGCCTCTTCCGGGGTCATGCGGAACAGGGTGCAGGCCATGTTCAGCATCAGCCGCAGCGACAGCGCCGGCGAGGTGCCGGGGTTGAGGTCGCTGGCGATGGCGATCTTCACCCCGTGCTTGCGCAGGGCGTCCATCGGCGGCAGTTGGGTTTCCCGCAGGTAATAGAAGGCACCGGGCAGCAAAACGGCGACGGTGCCGGCGGCGGCCATGGCGATGCAGTCGTCCTCGGTCATGAACTCCAGGTGATCGGCGGACAACCCCTGATACCGCGCCGCCAGGCTGGAACCCGCCAGCGACGACAACTGTTCGGCATGCAGCTTGACCGGCAAGCCCAGTTCCCGTGCCTTGATGAACACCCGCTCAACCTGCTCCGGCGAGAACGCCAGGTATTCGCAAAAGGCGTCCACCGCATCCACCAGCCCCTCGGCGGCCAGGGCCGGGAGCATCACTCCGCAAATGTGGGCGATGTAGTCGTCGCTGCGCTCCTTGTATTCCGGCGGCAACGCGTGGGCCGCCAGGCAGGTGGCGCGCACGGTCAGCGGCAGGGTTTCGCCGAGGCGGCGGGCGACCTTGAGCATCTTGCGCTCGTTTTCCAGGTCGAGGCCGTAGCCGGACTTGATCTCCAGCGTCGTCACCCCGTCGCGCATCAGCGCCCGCACCCGGCGCAAGGCGCTGGCATACAGTTCGTCTTCGCTGGCGGCGCGGGTTGCGCGCACGGTGCTGGCGATACCGCCGCCCTGGGCGGCGATCTCGGCGTAGGTGACGCCCTGCAGGCGCTGTTCGAATTCGCCGCTGCGATTACCGCCGAACACCGTGTGGGTGTGGCAGTCGATCAACCCGGGAGTGACCCAGGCGCCGCCCAGGTGCACCCGGCTTGCTTCGCCAATGTCCGGTAGCGAGCCGCGCGGCCCGATCCAGTCGATACGCCCGCCGGAAGTGACGATGGCCGCGTCCTCGATGATCGAGTAGCTGCCGTTGGCCATGCTCGCCACATGGCAGTGCTGCCAGAGGGTCTTCATTGCTCGTACCCCCGCTCAGTCCAGGCTCGGCAGCACGCCGCCCGGCAGCAGGCCGGTCAGGCGGCCTTCGGCCAGCAGTTCGACGGCAATCTCGATATCCGGGGCGAAGAAGCGGTCCTTGTCGTAGTGCGGTACGCGGTCGCGCAGGGTCTTGCGCGCCTGCTCCAGCTTGACCGAGGTTTTCAGCCCGGTGCGCAGGTCCAGGCCCTGGCAGGCGCCGAGCCATTCGATGGCGAGGATGCCGCGGGTGTTCTCGGCCATCTCCCACAGGCGCTTGCCGGCCGCCGGGGCCATGGACACGTGGTCTTCCTGGTTGGCCGAAGTGGGCAGGCTGTCGACGCTGTGCGGGTGGGACAGCGCCTTGTTCTCGCTGGCCAGGGCGGCAGCGGTGACCTGGGCGATCATGAAACCGGAGTTGACCCCGCCGTTTTCCACCAGGAACGGCGGCAACTGCGACATGTGCTTGTCCATCATCAGCGAGATGCGCCGCTCGCTCAGCGAGCCGATCTCGGCGATGGCCAGGGCCAGGTTGTCGGCGGCCATGGCCACCGGCTCGGCGTGGAAGTTGCCACCGGAAACCACATCGCCCTGCTCGGCGAACACCAACGGGTTGTCGGAAACGGCGTTGGCTTCGATGGCCAGCACTTCGGCGGCCTGGCGCAACTGGGTCAGGCAGGCGCCCATGACCTGCGGCTGGCAGCGCAGGGAGTACGGGTCCTGGACCTTGCCGCAGTGTTCATGGGAAGCGGACACCTCGCTGCCTTCGCCGAGCAGGTCGCGGTAGCAGGCCGCCGCGTCGATCTGCCCGCGCTGGCCCCGGGCCGCATGGATGCGGGCATCGAACGGCGAGCGCGAGCCGAGCACCGCTTCGACGGTCAGGCCGCCGCAGGCGATGGCAGCGGCGAACAGGTCTTCGGCTTCGAACAGGCCGCGCAGGGCATAGGCGGTCGAGGCCTGGGTGCCGTTAAGCAGCGCCAGCCCCTCTTTCGCCGCCAGGGTCAGCGGCTTGAGGCCGGCGATCGCCAGTGCATCCACGGCCGACAGCCATTCGCCCTTGTGCCGGGCCTTGCCTTCACCCAGCAACACCAACGACATATGCGCCAGCGGCGCCAGGTCGCCGGACGCACCCACCGAGCCTTTCAGCGGGATATGCGGGTAGACCTCGGCATTGACCAGGGCGATCAGCGCATCGATCACCACCCGGCGGATCCCCGAGAAGCCGCGGCTCAGGCTGTTGATCTTGAGCACCATGATCAGCCGGACCATGGCGTCGTCCAGCGGCGCGCCGATGCCCGCGGCATGGGACAGGACCAGCGAGCGCTGCAGGTTTTCCAGGTCGTGGCTGGCGATGCGGGTCGAAGCCAGCAGGCCGAAACCGGTATTGATGCCATAGGCGGTGCGATCCTCGGCGAGGATCCGCTCGACACAGGCGACGCTGGCCTCGATCTGCGCCGCAGCGCTGGCCACCAGGCTCAGGCGCGCGGGTTGTTCATAGATGCCGCGCAGTTCGGCGAGGCTGACCTGGCCGGGAATCAGGTTGAAGACTTGCATGTTCAGGCTCCTTGTATGAGGTCAGAGCAGGGTCGGCAGCACGTGCCGAGGGCCCTGCGGCTGTTTGAGCAATGCGGCCGCACGGGCGATGTCCGGCGCCAGCCAGCGGTCCTGCTGGTAGGCCGGGACCTGTTCGCGCAGCAGTTGCCAAGCGCGTTGGGTACCGGCGCCAAAGCGCTGCTCCTTGAGAAATTCGAAGGCCTGGGCCGCCAGCAGGTACTCAATGGCGAGGATCTGCGTGCAGTTTTCCAGGGCCTTGTGCAGCTTGAGCGCGGCACTGGTGCCGAGGCTCAGATGGTCTTCCTGCAGGCCGGAGGTGACGTAGTTATCCACAACTGCCGGCTGGGCCAGCTGGCGGTTTTCCGCGCACAGCGAAGCGGCGACGTACTGGACGATCATCATCCCGGAGTTGACCCCCGGTTCGCTGACGAGGAACGCCGGCAGCCCGCTGACATGCGGGTTGACCAGGCGATCGAGGCGGCGCTCGGCGATCGAGCCGGTCTCGGCCACGGCAATCGCCAGCAGGTCGGCGGCCATCGCCACCGACTGGCCGTGGGGGTTGGCCTGGGACATCACCCGGAAATTGTCCGGAGTGCCCAGCAGCAAGGGGTTGTCGGTAGCCGAGTTGAGTTCGGTTTCGATCTGCCGTGCGGCGTGGGCAAGCTGGTCGCGGGCAGCGCCGTGAACCTGGGGAATGGAACGGATGCTCAGGGCGTCCTGGGTGCGGATGCCTTTGCTGCTGGCGATCACTTCGCTGCCGTCGAGCAAGGCCCGCAGGTTGGCACCGACCTGCTGCATGCCCGGATGCGGCTTGAGCGCGATGATCTCGGCATCGAACGCGGCGATCTGCCCGCGCAGCGCCTCGAAGCTCATGGCCGAGACGATATCAGCCCATTGCAGCAGGTGGCTGGCGTCGGCCAGGGCCAGGCAGCCCAGGCCGGTCATGCACGGCGTGCCGTTGACCAGGCACAGGCCGTCCTTCGCACCGAGGACGACCGGCTTCAGGCCCTCCTCGGCCAGGGCTTCGGCGGCCTCGACGATCTGCCCGCGATAACTGACCTTGCCCACGCCCAGCAGGCAGATGCCGACATGGGCCATATGGGTCAGGTAACCCACGGAGCCCTGGGACGGCACCTGCGGGGTGATCCGGCGGTCCAGCAAGGCCAGGAGCATTTCCACTACCGGCCGCTGGATCCCGGACTTGCCGTGGCTGTAGTTGACGATGGCGGCGCAGATGATCGCCCGGGTCTGCTCATCGGCCAGCACCGGCCCGACCCCGCAGGCATGGCTGAGCAAGGTGTTGCTCGATAGCCGGCGCAGTTGCTCGCCTTCCAGGGCGACGTTGCACAGCGCGCCCAGGCCGGTATTGACGCCATAGGCGCGCTCGCCGCTGTCGACGATGCGCCGGACGATGGCCTGGGCATTCTCGATCCGTGCCCAGGCGCCCTCGGCCAGGGTCAGGCGGGCACCGTGGCGGGCCACGGCGACGATGTCCTGCCAGCGCAGCGGGGCGTCGGCGATCACCACAGGTTCGGATTGCTGCATGACGGTCCTCATACGGTGGCGGCGCGGCGCTGGACGAAGCGATCGACGTATTCGTCGGCCGGCGAATGGAGGATCTCCCGCGGCGTGCCGACCTGGATCAGGCGGCCGTCCTTGAGGATCGCGATGCGGTTGCCGATGCGCACGGCTTCATCGAGGTCGTGGGTGATGAAGACGATGGTCTTGTTCAGGGTCTTTTGCAGCTCCAGCAACTGGTCCTGCATTTCTGCGCGGATCAGCGGATCGAGGGCGCTGAACGCTTCGTCCATCAGGATGATGTCGGTATCCGCCGCCAGGGCCCGGGCCAGGCCCACGCGCTGGCGCATGCCGCCGGACAATTGGTGCGGCCAGGACTTCTCGTAGCCCTTCAGGCCCACGGTGGTGATCCAGTGCTGGGCGCGCTCGGCGCACAGTTGCTTGCTCTCGCCACGCACCTTGAGCCCGTAGGCGACGTTTTCCAGCACGGTCTTGTGCGGCAGCAGGCCGAAGCTCTGGAACACCATGCTGATCTTGCGCCGGCGGAATTGGCGCAGGGCTTCCATGTCGTAGCCCATGATGTCCTCGCCATCCACCAGGATCGCCCCGCTGGTGGGGTCGATCAGGCGGTTGAAGTGGCGCACCAGGGTTGATTTGCCCGAGCCGGACAGGCCCATGATGACGAAGATCTCGCCGGCACCGATGGACAGCGACAGGTCGTTGACCCCGACCACGCAGCCGGTCTTGGCCAGCACCTGCTCCTTGCTGTGGGATTCGCGGATCAGTTGCAGCGCTTCGTCTGCACGCTGGCCGAAGATCTTGAATACGTTCTTCACTTCGATCTTGTTCATCGCCGCCGTACTCATTTGCTCACCTCATGCCGCGCCCGGCCGTAGGCCTGGGTAATGCGGTCGATCACCACCGCGAGAATCACGATTGCCAGCCCGGCTTCCAGGCCACGGCCGACGTTCAGGGTCTGGATGCCCACCAGCACGTCCTCGCCCAGGCCACGGGCACCGATCATCGAGGCGATCACCACCATCGACAGGGCCATCATGGTGGTCTGGTTGATCCCGGCCATGATGCTCGGCAGTGCCAGCGGCAGTTGCACGCCGAACAACTGCTGCCAGCGGTTGGCACCGAAGGCGTTGATCGCTTCCATGACCTCGCCGTCGACCTGGCGAATACCCAGGTCGGTCAGGCGGATCAGCGGCGGCGCCGCGTAGATCACCGTGGCGAAGATCGCCGGCACCTTGCCCAGGCCGAACAGCATCAGCACCGGGATCAGGTACACGAAGCTAGGCATGGTCTGCATGATGTCGAGCAGCGGCATGAGGATCGAACGCAGGCGGTCGCTGCGTGCCGACAGGATGCCCAGGGGAATGCCGATCAGCACCGAGATCAGCGTCGCCACCAGCATCAGCGCCAGGGTCTGCATGAGCTTGTCCCACAGCCCCACGGCACCTACCAGGAACAGCAGGCCGACGATCACCAGGGTCGGCAGCGCACGGCGGGTGGCATGCCAGGCGATACCGGCGACGATCGCCAGCATCAGCCACCAGGGCGTGGCCCGCAGCAGGCCTTCGAGATTGACGATGGCCCACAGCAGGGTGTCGGAGATCTGCCGGAATACATCACCGTAGTTGGTCACCAGCGCATCGACCCAGCCGTTGACCCAGTCGGCGATGGAGAAGGTAAGTTTTTCGGGGAACATAGGGTTCACTCATCAGGTGGTCGGGTGTGCTCAGAGCGCTGCGTCGATCTTCTTCGCCGCGTCCTCGCTAACCCATGCATGCCAGATTTCAGGATGTTCCTTGAGGAAGGCCTTGGCCAGCTTCGGCGACTCGATGCGCTCCTTGCTCATGCGCGCCAGGTTCTGGTTGAGCAGGTCGAGGGGCAGGTTGACCTTCTCCAGCACCGCGACCAGTTCCGGAGCGCCTTCATGGAAGGCTTTCGACAGGCCGACCTTGATGCTCACGCTCTTGTCGACGCCGGGCTTTTCGTCCAGCTTGACCAGATCGACCTGGCCCATCAGCGGAGTCGGGGTCCAGTAGTAGAAGAGGATCGGCTCGCCGCGCTTGTAGCTCGACAGCACCGCCGCATCCAGTGCCGGGCCGGTGCCCGGACGGAAATTGGTATAGCTGCTTTCCAGGCCGTAGTCCTTGAGCATTTCGGTATTGTCCAGCTCGCAGGTCCAGCCGGCCGGGCAATTGTAGAAGCGCCCCTTGGAAGGCTCCTCCGGGTCCTTGAACAGCGCCGCGTACTGGCCGAGATCGGCGATGGCCTTCAGGTTCGGCGCCTTGGCCTCCAGCTTGCGCTTGGCGTCGCCTTCGATCACATAACGCGGCACGTACCAACCTTCGATCGCCCCCACCACCGGAGCGCCGACGCCGACCACCTTGCCGGCGGCCTCGGCCTTCTTCCAGACCTCGCTGCGGCCCACCCACTCTTCGGCGAAGACCTGGATGTCATTGGTGCCCAGGGCGTTTTCCATGGTGATGGAGTTGCCCGGCAGGCTGTCGGTCTCGCAGCCGTAGCCGTTCTTCAGGACGAACTGCATGACATCGGTCAGCAGCATGCCGCTTTCCCAGTTCAGGCCGGCGAACTTCACCGGTTTGCCGGATTCGCACCAGCCGGCGGCCTGGCTCACGCTGGACAGGCTCAACAGGCCAAGGGCACACAGCGACGCAAGCAGGGTCTTGTTGGTTTTCATTGCATGACGCTCCCAATCAGGAAAGTGGATATCGGCAGTTCATAGGCCTTCCGGTCGTCCCTTCCATGAAACGCCGCTGTTGCCGGGGCCGTGCATGGCGGCCCCGGCAACGCGGATCAGCCGGTGATCATCGGCAGGTTCAGGCCCTGCTCTTTGGCACACTCGATTGCAATGTCGTAACCGGCATCGGCGTGGCGCATCACGCCGGTGCCCGGGTCGTTGGTCAGCACGCGGGCGATACGCTCGGCCGCTTCATCGGTACCGTCGCAGACGATGACCATGCCCGAGTGCTGGGAGAAGCCCATACCCACGCCACCGCCGTGGTGCAGCGAGACCCAGGTGGCACCGCTGGCGGTGTTCAGCAGGGCGTTGAGCAGCGGCCAGTCGGACACGGCATCGGAACCGTCCTTCATGGCTTCGGTTTCACGGTTCGGGCTGGAAACCGAGCCGGAGTCCAGGTGATCGCGTCCGATAACGATAGGCGCCGACAGCTCGCCACGACGGACCATTTCGTTGAACGCCAGGCCGAGCCTGGCGCGCTGGCCCAGGCCGACCCAGCAGATCCGCGCCGGCAGGCCCTGGAAACTGATGCGCTCGCGGGCCATGTCCAGCCAGTTATGCAGGTGGGCGTCGTCGGGGATCAGTTCCTTGACCTTGGCGTCGGTCTTGTAGATGTCCTCGGCGTTGCCGGACAGCGCGGCCCAGCGGAACGGGCCGATGCCGCGGCAGAACAGCGGGCGGATATAGGCCGGGACGAAGCCGGGGAAGTCGAAGGCATTGGCCACGCCCTCTTCCTTGGCCATCTGGCGGATGTTGTTGCCGTAGTCGAAGGTCGGGATGCCCTGTTTCTGGAACTCGAGCATGGCCTGGACGTGCACGGCCATGGATTGCTTGGCGGCCTTGACCACGGCGGCAGGCTCGGTTTTCGCGCGGTCGCGGTACTGCTCCCAGGTCCAGCCGGCAGGCAGGTAGCCGTTGAGCGGATCATGGGCACTGGTCTGGTCGGTGACCATGTCCGGGCGCACGCCGCGCTTGATCAGCTCCGGGAGGATTTCCGCGGCGTTGCCCAGCAGGGCGATGGAGATGGCCTTGCCTTCGGCGGTGTACTGGGCGATGCGCGCCAGGGCGTCATCGAGGTCCGTGGCCTGTTCGTCGACATAGCGACTGGACAGGCGGAAGCCGATGCGGCTCTGCTGGCATTCGATGTTCAGCGAACAGGCACCGGCCAGGGTCGCGGCCAGTGGCTGGGCGCCGCCCATGCCGCCGAGGCCGGCGGTCAGTACCCATTTGCCCTTGAGGTTGCCGTTGTAGTGCTGGCGACCGGCTTCGACGAAGGTTTCGTAGGTGCCCTGGACGATGCCCTGGCTGCCGATGTAGATCCAGCTGCCGGCGGTCATCTGGCCGTACATGGCCAGGCCCTTGGCATCCAGTTCGTTGAAGTGTTCCCAGTTGGCCCAGTGCGGCACCAGGTTGGAGTTGGCGATCAGTACACGCGGGGCGTTGGCGTGGGTCTTGAACACGCCGACCGGCTTGCCGGACTGCACCAGCAGGGTCTCGTCGTCATTCAGGTTGGTCAGGCTCTCGACGATCTTGTCGTAGCACGCCCAGTTGCGCGCCGCACGGCCGATACCGCCGTACACCACCAGCTCCTTGGGGTTCTCCGCCACTTCCGGGTCGAGGTTGTTCATCAGCATCCGCAGCGGCGCTTCGGTCAGCCAGCTCTTGGCGGTCAGCCTGGTGCCGCGCGGGGCGCGGATTTCGACGTCACGGAATTTGTTCAGGTTGTTGTCAGTCACGAAAGGGCTCCTCGAGCGATCTATCCAGTCCAAACCCAGGCAGTGGGCCAGCGGTGATACCGGTTTGCTAACGGCGTCGAGGGGATGGCCTGTCCACTCATACGCACACATCTTTACTTGTACATACAAGCATATGCAATTGAATTGCCAATCCCGGGAAACGCTTCATGAAAAAATTCCGCACAGGGCTACAGCCCTTGTGCGACAAGGCCGGGAAATCTTGCAGAGGGAGAGGGAAAAAGCTGGAGGGCGGTGCGAGAAGCAAGGTGGCGTTGCGCCACCTTGGGGCATTCAGTAACAAAATGTGCGGCGCTGGTGCGTTACCCGGAAACAGCGATCAGTTCGATCAGGCAGCAGCGCCCGGTGATATCCAGTTCGCGCAGTTGCTGGTTGTCCTTGAGATAGAGGCAGTCGTACAGGCCGAGGGCCTGCCCGGGCTGACCACTGATGCCGACCTGCAACGCCGGCTGGGCGCTGAACAACAGCACGGTGCTGGCCGAGGTAAATACGCGGGCATAGCCGCTGAACCACTGCACCCGCGCGCGGTAGCGCTGCGGTGCGTAGATCAGGTTGAAATCGCGGATCGGCCCACCCAGCAGGCGGCAACTGACCTGGCTGGCGCCGCTGAACCCGTAGGCATCGTATGGCAGCAGCACGCGGCTGGGCTGGCCATCGACTTCCAGGACCATGCCGTCACCCTGCAGCACGGTGATGATCCGCTGGTAACCGGCGAAGCTGGAGAAATCCCCCGACTCACCGATATCGGCGATCGACAGGCGCCAGCCGAATCCATCCAGGCCCTGGCCGGCGTCGCGGGTGATTTCTTCGGTACTGCCGCCACCGTTCTTCCACGGCATGCGCGGATAATCGGCGGCGCGTAACAGGGTCAACTCGGTCATTTGCTGAAGCGTCCTTCGAGGCGATGGCGGGAGCCGGGGTGGATCAGGCGCGCGGCGGTCACCGGCTGGCGGCCCGACCAGGTGCGCCGGCGGATCAGCAGGCACGGCTCGCTGTGTTCGATCTGCAACAGGCTGCATTCATAGGCATCGGCGAGAATCGCCTCGACCACGTGCTCGCCCTCGGTGAGCGGCGCGACCTGTGACAGATAGGCGTAGGGGGTCTGCCGGGTGAAGTCCTGCTTGAGGTAGTCCGGGGCGATCTGCGCATTGACGTAGCGGTCTTCGATCTGCACCGGCACGCCGTTTTCGTAATGCACGATCAACGAATGGAACACCCGCTGCCCCTCGCGCATGTCCAGGGCCAGGGCACGCTCGGAACCGGCGGCCTCCTCGGCCAGGGTCACCACCTTGCAACTGTGCTGGTGGCCGCGGGCGGAGATTTCGTCGGCGATATTGTGCACATCGAACAACGCCGAATGGGTCTTGGGTTCCGCCACGAAAGTTCCGACGCCCTGCATGCGCACCAGCAGCCCTTCGGCGGTGAGTTCGCGCAGGGCACGGTTGATGGTCATGCGGCTGAAGCCCAGCTCGGCGACCAGTTCGCTTTCCGAAGGCACCCGATGATGCGGCGGCCAGGTGCCGCTCTCGATCTGCTGGACGATCATTTGCTTGACCCGGGCATACAGCGGCGCCGGCCCCTCGCCCATCTGGGCAACCAGCGTGGAGACAGGAGGTTTCGGCACTGGAAAAGTCCTTGTTCTATTGAATGAACGGTAGCTTGCCGGAGTTTACCGGGCAGGCAAACGTCTGTATATGTATATACAAATAACAGAACGGAGTGCCGTGTCGATGTCCGTGTACTTTGCCGAACGTGCGTTGCTGCCCAGCGGCTGGGCGAAACAGGTCCGAATCGAGGTCGACGCGAACGGCGTACTGACGTCGATCCAGGCCGGCGCTTCACCGGACGGCGCGGAAAAGCTCGGCGGCCCGCTCCTGCCGGGAATGCCCAACCTGCATTCGCATGCCTTCCAGCGCGCGATGGCCGGGCTGGCGGAAGTGGCGGGCAACCCGAACGACAGCTTCTGGACCTGGCGCGAACTGATGTACCGGCTGGTGGGCAAGATCAGCCCGGAACAGCTCGAAATCATCGCGCGCCAGCTGTACATCGAGATGCTCAAGGCCGGGTACACCTCGGTGGCGGAATTCCACTATGTGCATCACGCCCCCCAGGGCCAGGCCTACGCCGATCCGCTGGAACTGTCGCGGCGGATCAGTGCAGCGGCGAGCCACAGCGGGATCGGCCTGACCCTGCTGCCGGTGCTCTACAGCCACTCCGGCTTCGGCGGCCAGGCGCCGAACGACGGGCAGCGGCGCTTTATCAACAGCACCGACCACTACCTTGAACTGCAATCGCGCCTGAAACCCGTGCTGGCCGCACAACCGGCCCAAGCACTGGGCCTGTGCTTCCACTCGCTGCGGGCGGTGACGCCAGAGCAGATCGCCACCGTCCTGGCCGCCAGCGACAAGGCCTGCCCGGTGCATATCCATATCGCCGAGCAGCAGAAGGAAGTCGACGACTGCCTGGCCTGGAGCGGGCGGCGACCATTGCAGTGGCTGTATGAGAACGTCGAGGTAGATGAGCGCTGGTGCCTGGTGCATGCCACCCATGCCGAGGCGGACGAAGTGGCGGCGATGGCCCGGAGCCGGGCGATTGCCGGCCTGTGCCTGACCACCGAGGCGAACCTCGGCGACGGGATCTTCCCGGCCGTGGATTTCCTCGCCCAGGGCGGGCGCCTGGGCATCGGCTCGGACAGCCATGTGTCGCTGAGCGTGGTCGAGGAATTGCGCTGGCTGGAGTATGGCCAGCGTCTGCGGGATCAGCGGCGCAACCGCCTGTATGGCGCGGCGCAGCCGATGGTCGGGCGGACCTTGTTCGATGCAGCGCTCGATGGCGGCGCCCAGGCGCTGGGGCAGCCGATCGGCGAATTGGCGGTGGGCAAGCGGGCCGACTGGATCGTGCTGGACGGGCGGGATCCGTACCTGGCGGTGGCCGATGGCGACAGTATCTTGAACCGCTGGTTGTTCGCCGGTGGGGATCGGCAGGTTCGGGATGTGATGGTGAACGGGGTTTGGGTGGTGCAGCAGGGGCGGCATGCTGGTGAAGAGGACAGTGCAACTGCATTTGCTCAGGTACTAAAAGATTTGTTGGGCTGATTGGCCCCTGTGGGAGCGGGTTCACCCGCGATTGCGGAGGTGGATTCACTATAGCAATCGCGGGTGAACCCGCTCCCACAGGATCCGCGTGCCCTTGAGCTCAGGGCTTGCGCGCGATATCCCGGTCCGACACCCGCCATACCAGGCGGGTGGTGTCATACCCCTGCTGCCGCGCCTTGGCCAGCAGGCTCTCGCGCTCTACCGCCGGCAAGGTCGGCGTACGCGACAACAACCACAGGTACTTGCGATCCGGATTGCCCACCAGCGCCGTCTGGTAGTCGCTGCTGACATACAGTACCCAGTAGTTGCCCTTCGGCGCCCCGGGCAACTTCATGAACCAGTTATCGAACTGCACCCACAGCTTGTCGGTCTTGCCCGGCTCCTGTGGCGTGGCGCTGCCGCTGGCTTCCTGCCACTTGCCGTCCAGGGTCAGGCAACGATTGAGCACGCCCACGCTGCCATCGGCTCGCAGGTTGTAATGCGCTTCGGATTGCGCGCAGTCGCGCTGGAAGAACATTGGCAGCCGGGCCAGCTCGTACCACTTGCCCTGATACCGCTTCAAATCGACGTTTTCCACCGTCTTCGGCGGCATGGGCCCGACCTGCGGCGTGGCGCACCCCGCCAGCGCCAGGGCGGTACAGCATGCCAGCAAAGCGCGACGCATCATTTCAGGCCCTGCCCCGCGTACATCAGCACCTTGTCGCCAGCGTACTGGACACTGATGAAGGTCTTTTCATCCCCCCAGGTACAGCTGGACACACCCAGGGCGCCGGAACATTCGGTCGGGCTTCCCAGCAGTTGCTCGACCTCCGCCTTGGTCATACCGGTCTTGAGCTTGGAATAGTTCTCCTGGTTGAGCTTGCTGCAGGCAGCCAGCAACACGCACAGGGACAAGAGGGCGAGGGAACGCACGGACATGGGGGGGTACTCCTGGGAATGAGGTGACAGGGGCCAGACCACTGCCGACAGCTTAGAAGGCAAAACCTCACTCCGGTTCCCGAAGGCGTGCGCTTTCGGTAAGCCGCAGGATCGATGGGCCTTGCAGAAGTTGACGGGCGCTAGATAGCAAAACGCCGGCTATGCCGGCATTTTGCTTTGGGGAACCGCAGGAAACGGGGTCAGAACCGGGAGCCAGGTTCCAGGAGGAAATCCATTTCTTCGCTGGTACTGGGTCGCCCGAGCACCAGGTTGCGGTGCGGGAAGCGCCCGAAACGGGCGATCACGCGCTGATGCTGCTCGGCATAGTCGAGGAATCCCTCGAACAGGCGGCGATCCGCCGCCGGCTGTGCTGCCAGCAGGGTCTGGTAGCGCTCGACGCAGATGTTCTGCCAGTCCAGCACTTCGGCATGCTCCAGCACCAGCAGGATGAACACCCGCTGCAATGGCAGCAGCTGGTAGTCCCAGGCCCGGTCCAGGCCCTGCATCACCAGGACCTGGGCGCGCCGGTCGCCATCGAAGGCGCGCGGCGTGTCGCGGTAGATCATCCGCGGCAACTGGTCCAGCAACAGCACCAGCCCGAGCCAGCCCTGCGGGCTTTCCAGCCACTCCTCCAGGCCTCCGGCCAGCGCCTGCTCGACCAGCGGGCCGAAGCGCTCCTGCGCCTCGGCGTCATGCTGCTTGCCGAACCACAGCGTGCTCTTCTCGTCAGCGACGTCCTGCGGGCTGGTGCCCCATCCAAACCACCATTCCAGCAGCGGCTGCCAAGGTGCGAGCATGGCGGGTTACTCCTGGTGATAACCGGTGACGCGCTGGACTTCCTCTTTCGAACCGAGGAATACCGCAACGCGCTGGTGCAGGCTGTCCGGCTGGATGTCGAGGATACGCTGCTTGCCATCGGTGGACGCACCGCCGGCCTGCTCGATGATGAACGACATCGGGTTGGCTTCGTACATCAAACGCAGCTTGCCCGGCTTGGACGGCTCGCGCGCGTCACGCGGGTACATGAACAGGCCGCCACGGGTCAGGATGCGATGCACGTCGGCCACCATCGAGGCGATCCAGCGCATGTTGTAGTTCTTCTTCAGCGGGCCGGTCTCGCCTGCCAGCAGCTCGCCAACGTAGCGGGTCACCGGCGCTTCCCAGTGACGCTGGTTGGACATGTTGATGGCGAATTCGGCGGTGCTTTCCGGAACCTTGATGTTCTCGTGGGTCAGGACGAAGCTGCCCAGCTCGCGGTCCAGGGTGAAGCCCTTGACGCCGTTGCCCAGGGTCAGGATCAGCATGGTCTGCGGGCCGTAGATGGCATAGCCGGCGGCAACCTGCTTGGTGCCCGGCTGGAGGAAGGCCTTTTCGTTGAGGCTTTCGTTCTGGCTCAGGTACTCGTTAGGGCAGCGCAGTACCGAGAAGATGGTACCGACCGAAACGTTGACGTCGATGTTCGACGAACCGTCCAGCGGGTCGAAGACCAGCAGGTAGGCGCCTTTCGGATATTTGCCCGGAATCTGGTAGGCATTGTCCATTTCTTCCGAGGCCATGCCGGCCAGGTGGCCGCCCCACTCGTTGGCTTCGAGCAGGATGTCGTTGGAAATCACGTCCAGTTTCTTCTGGACTTCGCCCTGCACGTTTTCCGTGCCCATGCTGCCCAGCACCCCGCCGAGGGCGCCCTTGGACACGTTGTGGCTGATTTCCTTGCATGCACGCGCCACCACTTCGATCAGGAAGCGCAGATCGGCAGGGGTGCTGTTGCTACGGGTCTGCTCAATCAGATAGCGACTCAGGGTAACGCGGGACATGTATGGCTCCGGAGGAATGAGGGAGTAAGAAAAACCCACGCAGTTTACAGGGAGAGGCAGGCGCGGGCGAGCAGTAGGACAGCCCTGCCCGATCAGACGGCACATCCGGGATCTGGTTCCCGCCGTTCGCCGCGCCTTCCCAGGTCATTCCAGCGCCGTCCAGATTTCCCGGGCGTATTCGCCGATGGTCCGGTCCGAAGAGAACCAGCCCATGCGTGCGGTATTGAGCACCGCCGAGCGCCACCAGCGATAAGGCTCGTGCCAGAGCTCGTCGACCCGTCGCTGGGCCTCCCAATAGGCGTCGAAATCGGCGCAAAGCAGGAAGCGGTCGTAGGACACCAGCGAGTCCACCAGCCCGACGTATCGCGCCGGATCGTCAGGCGAGAACACCCCGCCACGGATCGCCTGGAGCACGTCGTTGAGCCGGTGCGACGCCCCGATGATCGGGCTGGCATCGAAATCGCCGTTGCGCTTGCGGCCTTCGACCTGCTGGGCGGTGAGGCCGAAGATGAACATGTGCTCGGCCCCGACCTGTTCGCACATTTCCACGTTGGCGCCATCGAGGGTGCCGATGGTCAGTGCGCCGTTGAGGCCGAACTTCATGTTGCTGGTGCCCGACGCCTCGTAGCCGGCGGTGGAGATCTGCTCGGAAAGGTCCGCCGCCGGGATGATGCTTTCCGCCAGGCTGACGTTGTAGTTGGGCAGGAACACCACCTTGAGCAGGCCGCGTACCGTCGGGTCGTTGTTGACGACCTGGGCGATATCGTTGGCCAGCTTGATGATCAGCTTGGCCTGGTGATAGCTGGCTGCGGCCTTGCCGGCGAAGATCTTCACCCGCGGCACCCAGTCGGTGCCCGGCTCGGCACGGATCGCCTGGTACAGGGCGACGGTGTGCATGAGGTTGAGCAACTGGCGCTTGTACTCGTGGATACGCTTGACCTGAACGTCGAACATCGCCTCGGGATTGACGGTGATACCCAGGCGTTCCTGGATGATCGCCGCCAGTGCACGCTTGCTGTGCAGGCGCTGCTCGGCGAACTTCTTGCGGAACCCGGGCTTGTCGGCGAAGGGTTCCAGGTCTCGCAGCCTGGTTTCCGGGCTGTCCAGCAGGTCCTCGCCGAGGGCGTTGACCAGCATGGCGGTGAGCTGCGGATTGGACTGGTACAGCCAGCGGCGGAAGGTGATGCCGTTGGTTTTGTTGTTGATCCGCTCCGGGTAGAGCTTATGCAGCTCGGAAAACACCGTGCTGCGCATCAGCTTGGTGTGCAATGCCGAGACGCCGTTGACGCTGTGCGAACCGAGAAACGCCAGGTTGCCCATGCGCACCCGGCGGCCGTTGTCTTCCTCGATCAGCGACACCGCGCGCAGCACGTCGAAGTCGTGGATGCCCTTGGCCCGCAGCGAGTCGATGTGATAGGCGTTGATCAGGTAGATGATCTGCATGTGCCGCGGCAGCATGCGCTCCATCAGGTTCACCGCCCAGGTCTCCAGCGCTTCCGGGAGCAGGGTGTGGTTGGTGTAGGCCAGGGTATTGACGGTCAGTTGCCAGGCGGTGTCCCACGGCACTTCATGCTGGTCGACCAGCAGGCGCATCAGCTCGGCCACGGCGATCGACGGGTGGGTGTCGTTGAGCTGGATGGCTGCCTGTTCTGGCAGGTTGAGCAGGGTGTCATGCATGTTCAGGTGGCGGCGCAGCAAGTCCTGCAGCGAGGCCGAGACGAAGAAGTATTCCTGGCGCAGGCGCAACTCCTGCCCGGCCTCGGTGCTGTCGGCCGGGTACAGCACCCGGGAAATGCTCTCGGCCCGGGCCACTTCCGCCACCGCGCCCAGGTGGTCGCCCGCGTTGAAGCGTTCCAGGTGCAGCTCCTCCAGCGCCCTCGCCCGCCACAGGCGCAAGGTATTCACGCTCGCGCCACGCCAGCCCACCACCGGGGTGTCGTAGGCCACCGCACGCACGGTTTCCGCCGGCCACCACACCTGGCGCGGCTCGCCATCGCCACCGTGCACGGTCTCCACTCGCCCGCCGAAGCTGATCGGATAGATCACCTCGGCCCGCTCGAACTCCCAGGGGTTGCCGAAATCCAGCCAGTTCTCGGTCTGCTCCTGCTGCCAGCCATCCACCACCGCCTGGCGGAACAGCCCGTGCTCGTAGCGGATGCCATAGCCGTGGGCGGCGATACCGAGGGTCGACATGGATTCCATGAAACACGCGGCCAGGCGCCCGAGGCCGCCATTGCCCAGCGCCGCGTCGGGCTCCAGCAGGCGGATGCGCTCCAGGTCCACGTCGAGCCCCTGCAGGGCTTCGCGGGCCACCTCCAGCAGGCCGAGGTTGCTCAGGCTGTCGTAGAGCAGCCGGCCGATCAGGAATTCCAGGGAAAGGTAATAGACCCGCTTCTGGCTACTGCGGTAGATCTGCCGCGTATGGTCCATCCAGTGATCGACCATGTGGTCCCTGGCGGCCAGGGCGATGGCTTCGAACCAGTCATGGTCGAAGGCGTGTTCCGGGTCCTTGCCGACCGCATAGGTCAGTTTTTCCAGTACAGCGGTGCGAAACGCGGCCACCTCTGCGTCACGAGCGTTCGATTCCTGAGACATGCGGGGTCCTCGAGCGGGTTTGACGATTGCCGATGGTGATCTGACAGCCTAGACGCTTCGACACAGAGCGTCGGCGCGGGTTCGCCAGGGCTCGTTGCAAACCTCTGCAAAAGCGGGACCGATTGCCAGGGATTTCGCAAATGGTTGTTCACATTTTGATCAACTCCGGTATGATCGCGCGCCTTCCCATACCTATATGCCTGACCCCTGATGAAACCGACCCTGATTGCCGCCGCCGAGCTCGACCGTCTCGAAACGTGGCAGAAATACGCCAGCCACATGTGCGGCGGCTGCATGTCCACCTGTTGCACCTTGCCGGTGGAAGTGAAGTTGAAAGACCTGATCCGTATTGGCGTGGTGGACGAATTCGAAGTCGGCGAGCCGCCGAAGAATATCGCCAAGCGGTTGCAAAAGGATGGCATCGTCGAGCGCTTCAACCAGAAGTCCGGGATCTTCACCCTGACCCGCATGAGCAACGACGACTGCCTCTATCTGGACCGCAAGACCCGCCTGTGCACCATTTACGACAAGCGTCCGGACACCTGCCGCAATCACCCACGGGTCGGGCCGCGGCCGGGGTACTGTGCCTACAAGCCGAAGCCGGCTAGCCGCTAAGCCAAGGATTGATGGTGCTCCTGCCGGCCTCATCGCCGGCAACGCCGGCTCCCACAGGGATCGGCGGTGTACTCGGTCCCTGTGGGAGCTGGCGTTGCCAGCGATGAGGCCCTGAAAAACACCACAAGAACCTCAGGCAAAAAAAAGCCCCCGGCCTTGCGACCGGGGGCTTTTTCATTTCAAGCCAGGCTTAGTTGGCCTTGGCTTTCTTGGCAGCGCGGGTACGCTCGCCTTCGTCGAGGATCTTCTTGCGCAGACGGATCGACTTAGGAGTCACTTCGCACAGCTCGTCGTCCTGGATGAATTCCAGGGCCTGTTCCAGGGTGAAACGAACCGGCGGAACCAGGGCGATGGTCTCGTCCTTGCCCGAAGCACGCATGTTGTCGAGCTTCTTGCCTTTGGTAGGGTTCACACCCAGGTCGTTGTCACGGCTGTTCAGACCAACGATCTGACCGTTGTAGATTTCCTGGCCGTGCTCGACGAACAGCTTGCCGCGCGCCTGCAGGGTTTCCAGGGAGTAGGTCAGGGCCTTGCCGGTCTCGACCGAAACCAGTACGCCGTTCAGGCGGCCGGACATGTGGCCGGACTTCATGGTGTCGTAGCGGTCGAAGATCGAGGTCAGGATGCCTGCACCGTTGGTCAGGGTCAGGAACTGGTTACGGAAACCGATCAGACCACGGGCTGGAATGTTGTATTCCAGACGTACACGGCCCTTGCCATCCGGCGCCATGTTGGTCAGGTCGCCCTTGCGCAGGCCCATTTCTTCCATGACCTTGCCCTGGGATTCTTCAGGGATGTCGATGGTGACGTTCTCGAACGGCTCCTGCTTGACGCCGTTGACTTCGCGGATGATTACCTCGGGACGGCCTACAGCCATCTCGAAGCCTTCACGACGCATGGTTTCGATCAGAACCGACAGGTGCAGCTCACCACGGCCGGAAACCTTGAACTTATCAGCGGAGTCGCCTTCTTCAACGCGCAGTGCAACGTTGTACAGCAGTTCCTTGTCCAGACGCTCCTTGATGTTGCGGGAGGTCACGAACTTGCCTTCCTTGCCGCAGAACGGCGAGTCGTTCACCTGGAAGGTCATGGAAACGGTCGGCTCGTCGACGGTCAGCGGCTTCATCGCTTCGACTGCGTCCGGGGAGCACAGGGTGTCGGAGATGAACAGCTCGTCGAAACCGCTGATGCAGACGATGTCGCCAGCCTGGGCTTCTTCGACGTCAACGCGGTGCAGGCCGTGGTGGCCCATCAGCTTCAGGATACGACCGTTGCGGCGCTTGCCGTCGGTGTCGATGGCGACGACCGGGGTGTTCGGCTTGACGCGGCCACGGGCGATACGGCCAACGCCGATAACACCGAGGAAGCTGTTGTAGTCCAGAGCGGAGATCTGCATCTGGAACGGACCGTCACGGTCAACGGCAGGCGCTGGTACGTTGTCGACGATCGACTGGTACAGCGGGGTCATGTCTTCGGCCATTTCGGTGTGGTCCAGACCGGCGATGCCGTTCAGGGCCGAGGCGTAGACGACCTTGAAGTCCAGCTGTTCGTCGGTGGCACCGAGGTTGTCGAACAGGTCGAAGATCTGGTCCAGGACCCAGTCAGGACGCGCGCCCGGACGGTCGACCTTGTTGATCACGACGATCGGCTTCAGACCGGCTTCGAACGCCTTCTTGGTCACGAAGCGGGTTTGCGGCATAGGGCCGTCCTGGGCGTCGACCAGCAGCAGCACGGAGTCGACCATCGACATGACGCGCTCTACTTCACCACCGAAGTCGGCGTGGCCGGGGGTGTCGACGATGTTGATGTGGTAGCCATTCCAGTTGATGGCGGTGTTCTTCGCCAGAATGGTAATACCGCGCTCTTTTTCCTGGTCGTTGGAGTCCATGACGCGCTCGTCGTTGAGCTCGTTACGCTCCAGGGTGCCGGACTGGCGCAGGAGTTTGTCGACCAGGGTGGTTTTACCATGGTCAACGTGGGCGATGATGGCGATGTTGCGCAGATTCTCAATCACTGTGTGTATCTCGATCTCAGGTATTCGGTGCCGCCGCCAGGGCAGCGGGTTTCAGTAAACGGAGCAGGAAATCCGGTCGGGAGGACGATGGCGGGAACGGTCGCCATCGTGCTTCCTAGGCGGGGCGATAAACGCGCACATTGGCGTGTCCCTCACTGAGCAGGTGATGAGCATGCAGGCGGCTCATGACACCTTTATCGCAATAGAGCAAATATTGGCGGTTGCCATCCAGGTGCTTGAAGCGGCTGTTCAGGGCATAGAACGGCACGGCCTGGACTTCGATGCCGTCGAGCTGCAGGGGCTCGTCTTCCTGGGCATCGGGGTGGCGGATATCGATGACGATCTGGCCCGGCAAGGCTTCGGCAAGCTCTTCGACCTGCACGTCCTGGCCCAGTTCATCGATCACGTTGTCGATGGAGATGTAGCGGGCACGCTCCAGGGCGCGCTCCAGCACCTGCATGTCGAACTGCTTCTCTTCGTGATCGACGCGATGGCGCTTGGCGCAGGTGGTCGGGTTCACCGAGATGACACCGCAATATTCCGGCATATGCTTGGCGAACTCGGCGGTACCGATCTGGTAGGCCTGGTCGATGATGTCCTGCTTGTGGCTGGCCAGCAGCGGACGCAGCACCAGCTTGTCGGTGGCCGAGTCGATCACCGCGAGGTTCGGCAGGGTCTGGCTGGACACCTGGGAAATCGCCTCGCCGGTCACCAGCGCATCGATCTCCAGGCGGTCGGCAACGCGGGCGGCAGCGCGCAGCATCATGCGCTTGAGGGTCACGCCCATATAGCTGTTGTCGACCTTGCCGAGGATCTCGCCGACCACTTCCTCGAACGGCACGCTGACGAACAGCACGCGCTGGCTGCTGCCGTATTTCTTCCACAGGTAGTGGGCGACTTCCATCACCCCCAGCTCGTGGGCACGGCCACCCAGGTTGAAGAAGCAGAAGTGGGTCATCAGGCCGCGGCGCATCATCTGGAAGGCCGCGACGGTAGAGTCGAACCCGCCGGACATCAGTACCAGGGTCTGCTCCAGCGCGCCCAGCGGGTAGCCGCCGATACCCTTGTGCTGGTTGTGGATCACGTAGAGGCGTTTGTCGCGGATCTCGATGCGCACTTCCACTTCGGGATTGCGCAGGTCGATGCCGGCAGCACCGCACTGCTGGCGCAACTGGCTGCCCACGTAGCGATCGACGTCCATCGAGGTGAAATCGTGGTGGCCGCCGCGCTTGCAGCGCACGGCGAAGCGCTTGCCGGCCAGCAGGTGGCCGAAGTGGGTCTTGCACTTGGCGACGATATCGTCGAAGTCGCCCAGCGGGTATTCGTCCACCTGGAGGAAATGCGCGATGCCCGGCATGCAGGTCAGGCGCTCGGTGATCTCGCGCAGCACTTTCTCGTCCTCGACGCGGGTAACCACTTCGAGGTTGTCCCAGACACCATCAACCTTGACCTCGGGGTCGAGCTCACGCAGCACGGCGCGGATATTGCGGCCGAGCTGACGGATGAACCGCTTGCGCACCGGGCGGCTCTTGATGGTGATTTCTGGAAAGACTTTGACGATCAGTTTCATGGAAAACAGCGCGCGAGCGGCCAGCCGAAAAAGGGGGGCGCGGATTATAGCGGAAATTGCTCAAGGTTTGACCAACTTTTGTCCGATCACCTTAATGCGCACCAAATTGGTTCATTTGCGCAAATTGCCGCATCTAAAGAGTGCAGAAAAAATCGACATTTCCTACAGAAACGGCTTAAACGCGAGAAAAGGGGGCATAAATCCCGTTTTCGGGCACTGGCATGCAATTTGCTCCCTTGTGAGGCAGGTTGCCTTGGTCGAGTATTCCGGCCCGGCATCACCCAAATTCAAGGGCTGCACAGGCAAGCTCTACCCCACCCGGAGGACACCATGTCGAAGTCGGTTCAACTCATCAAAGATCATGACGTTAAATGGATTGATCTGCGCTTCACTGACACCCGCGGCACCCAGCACCACGTCACCATGCCAGCCCGTGACGCGCTGGAAGACGACTTCTTCGAAGTCGGCAAGATGTTCGACGGTTCCTCCATCGCTGGCTGGAAAGGCATCGAAGCCTCCGACATGATCCTGATGCCGGTCGACGAAACCGCCGTCCTGGACCCGTTCACCGAAGAGCCGACCCTGATCCTGGTCTGCGACATCATCGAACCTTCGAGCATGCAAGGCTACGATCGCGACCCACGTGCGATCGCCAAGCGCGCCGAAGAGTACCTGAAGAGCACCGGCATCGGTGACACCGCCTTCGCAGGTCCGGAGCCTGAGTTCTTCATCTTCGACGAAGTGAAGTTCAAGTCCGACATCTCCGGCTCGATGTTCAAGATCTTCTCCGAGCAGGGCTCCTGGATGTCCGACCAGGACGTCGAAGGCGGCAACAAGGGCCACCGTCCAGGCGTCAAGGGCGGCTACTTCCCTGTTCCACCGTTCGACCACGACCACGAAATCCGTACCGCCATGTGCAACGCACTGGAAGAGATGGGCCAGACCGTCGAAGTCCACCACCACGAAGTGGCGACTGCCGGCCAGAACGAAATCGGCGTCAAGTTCAACACCCTGGTGAAGAAGGCCGACGAAGTCCAGACCCTGAAGTACGTCGTGCACAACGTTGCCGATGCCTACGGCCGCACCGCGACCTTCATGCCGAAGCCGCTGTACGGTGACAACGGCTCGGGCATGCACGTGCACATGTCGATCTGGAAAGAAGGCAAGAACACCTTCTCCGGCGAAGGCTATGCCGGCCTGTCCGACACCGCCCTGTACTTCATCGGCGGCATCATCAAGCACGGCAAGGCGCTGAACGGCTTCACCAACCCTTCGACCAACTCCTACAAGCGTCTGGTCCCAGGCTTCGAAGCACCGGTCATGCTGGCCTACTCGGCTCGCAACCGTTCCGCCTCGATCCGCATTCCTTACGTCGGCAGCCCGAAAGCCCGCCGTATCGAAGCCCGCTTCCCGGATCCGGCTGCCAACCCGTACCTGGCCTTCGCTGCCCTGCTGATGGCCGGCCTGGACGGCATCCAGAACAAGATCCACCCAGGCGACGCAGCGGACAAGAACCTGTACGACCTGCCACCAGAAGAAGCCAAGGAAATCCCGCAAGTCTGCGGCAGCCTGAAAGAGGCCCTGGAAGAACTGGACAAAGGCCGTGCGTTCCTGACCAAGGGCGGCGTGTTCTCCGACGACTTCATCGATGCCTACATCGCTCTGAAATCCGAGGAAGAAATCAAGGTCCGTACCTTCGTACACCCGCTGGAATACGACCTGTACTACAGCTGCTAATCCAGTGACGCACGCGCAAGCGGCGTAAGTACGTGAAAGGCCTCCTTCGGGAGGCCTTTTTCTTACAGGCTTCAGCTCCAGAGCTGATAGTCCAGCGTTTCCCTCTCCACCATGCTGGTCCGCTCCCACTCAGCGAGACCCTGCCATGATCAAACGTCTCTTCCTTGTCGGTTCACTGGCCCTGATCGGCGCCTGCTCCAGTGCTCCCGCCACCAAGCCCGTCGATGCAAAGCTCCTGCTGCGCACCAGCACCGCCTGGGACGGCTCGCCCTATACCGACTACCCCGCAGGCAGCCCCGAACTCAGCCTGCTGAAGATCCGTATCGCTCCTGGCACCTCCCTGGACTGGCATAGCCATCCTGCACCCAATGCTGGCTACCTGCTGGCGGGCGAGTTGCGCGTCGAAACCCGCGACGGTCGCGAAAAGCGCCTGCGCGCTGGCGAGGCTCTCGCGGAAGTTACCGGCGTAGTCCACCGCGGCCACGCCGGCAGCCGCGGCGCAGAGCTGGTCGTTTTCTATGCGGGCAGCCCGGGCCTGCCTCTTTCCGAGATCGCGGCGCAAGAGGAGCAGGCATTACCTGCACGTTGATCCCAGGCCAGCAACAAGCTTCAAGCGACAAGAAAAAGCAGTCGGCAGCGCAGCTTTTTCTTGCGACTTGCAGCTCGAAACTTGCAACTAAAGAAAAGGCCTCCCGCGGGAAGCCTTTTTTCGTACAAGCATCGGCGCTTCCACTGATGTGCAGTCTCTTCCCCCTCGCCCATGCTGGCCCGCTCACTCAAGCGAGGCTGCCCTATGCGATTTATCCTGTTACTCCCCCTTGTCGCCCTGATCGGATACAGCGCCCCATCAGTCGCTGGCGAACTGCTCTTTGACGACCTGACCCTCCACGAGGTCGCGCCTCCAGTCGACATACCACCGGAAGTGACCAGACTTATGCGCGTGATTGAGCAGCGAAACAACACCGCTCGCTTGGTGGCGATTTACAAATCGAAGGCTCGCTTGCCCCTCGAGGACCTCAAGCGTGAACAGGAAGTCATCGCCAGTGCCGTCGAGGCGGGCAAGCGTCATGGCTTGAGCGAGGACCGCGTGCGCACCTTCTTTGCCGATCAGATAAAAGCCAGCAAATTTGTCCAGTCCGCCGTCATGACCAACGGGCTATTCGAGAAGCTACCTGACCTCGCCCCCGGAGAAGATCTCGCTTCACTGCGTATCGTTCTCGACCAAATGCAGGAAGAGCTGCTGTCCAGCCTCGCTGCCTTCGATAACGCCAACTACCGGGAGCGATGCCGCATCCTGGTTGGCACCGCACTGGAAAGCAAGAAAAGAGAAAAGGGATATCCGCTGATGATGATGGCCGCAACGGCCCAAGCCACCCTCAGCCTGTGCAAAAGCGATTGAGTCCCGGTCAATGCTCTATATTGGTGCGCATAATCATGCGCACCTTCGAACTCCATCCCATTTTGGGTCACAAAATCTCCAGCAGCAGGGCTTTGTAGACTTTTTTCGGGCAAACCCAGGCGTATTACCGGGATTTCCGCTTCTTTTCGGAGCCTTGGTTTGCTTTTTGCATTTTCATCGGATCAGCGAATGACCAGCGTTCGCGCCCCTGGCCGGAGCCGGGTCCGACATGTGCCAAAAGAGGTCAAAGACGCCACATGACCATCAGCGATGCACTGCACCGATTACTACTGGACAACCTGACCACCGCTACCATCCTGCTCAACGCCGAACTGCGCCTTGAGTACATGAACCCGGCGGCGGAGATGCTGCTGGCGATCAGCGGCCAGCGTAGCCATGGCCAGTTCATCAGCGAACTCTTCACCGAGTCCAGCGAGGCCCTGAACTCGCTGCGCCAGGCGGTAGAGCACGCGCACCCCTTTACCAAGCGCGAGGCCCAGCTCACTTCGTTGACCGGGCAAAGCCTGACCGTCGACTACGCCGTTACGCCGATCCTCAGCAACGGGCGCACCCTGCTGCTGCTCGAAGTGCATCCCCGCGACCGTCTGCTGCGCATCACCAAGGAAGAGGCCCAGCTGTCCAAGCAGGAAACCACCAAGATGCTGGTGCGCGGCATGGCCCACGAGATCAAGAACCCGCTCGGCGGAATCCGCGGCGCCGCCCAGTTGCTGGCCCGCGAACTACCCGACGAAGGGCTCAAGGACTACACCAACGTCATCATCGAAGAGGCCGACCGCCTGCGTAACCTGGTGGACCGCATGCTCGGCTCGAACAAGCTGCCGATGCTGGCCCTGACCAACATCCACGAAGTGCTGGAACGGGTATGCAGCCTGGTCGAGGCGGAAAGCCAGGGCGGCATCACTTTGGTGCGCGACTACGACCCAAGCCTGCCGGACGTGCTGATCGACCGCGAACAGATGATCCAGGCGGTACTCAACATCGTCCGCAACGCCATGCAGGCCATCAGCGCGCAGAACGAGTTGCGGCTGGGGCGCATCACCCTGCGCAGCCGGGCCATGCGCCAGTTCACCATCGGCCATGTGCGCCATCGCCTGGTGGCCAAGGTCGAAATCATCGACAACGGCCCCGGCATTCCTGCGGAACTGCAGGACACCCTCTTCTATCCCATGGTCAGCGGCCGCCCGGACGGTACCGGGCTGGGCCTGGCCATCACCCAGAACATCATCAGCCAGCACCAGGGCCTGATCGAGTGTGACAGCCACCCGGGCCACACCACCTTCTCGATCTTCCTGCCACTGGAACAAGGAGCCGCTTCCTCATGAGCCGTAGTGAAACTGTCTGGATCGTCGATGACGACCGCTCTATCCGCTGGGTCCTGGAAAAAGCCTTGCAACAGGAAGGCATGAACACCCAGAGCTTCGACAGTGCCGATGGCGTCATGAGCCGCCTGGCCCGCCAGCAGCCGGACGTGATCATCTCCGACATCCGCATGCCGGGCGCCAGCGGCCTCGACCTGCTGGCACAGATCCGCGAGCAGCACCCGCGCCTGCCGGTGATCATCATGACCGCACATTCCGACCTGGACAGCGCGGTGGCGTCCTACCAGGGCGGCGCGTTCGAGTACCTGCCCAAGCCTTTCGACGTGGACGAAGCGGTGTCGCTGGTCAAGCGCGCCAACCAGCATGCCCAGGAACAACAGGGCATGGACGTCGCCCCGGCCCTGACCCGCACCCCGGAAATCATCGGCGAAGCGCCGGCGATGCAGGAGGTGTTCCGTGCCATCGGGCGCCTGAGCCATTCCAACATCACCGTACTGATCAACGGTGAATCCGGGACCGGCAAGGAGCTGGTGGCCCATGCCCTGCATCGCCACAGCCCACGCGCGAGCGCGCCGTTCATCGCCCTGAACATGGCCGCGATCCCCAAGGATCTGATGGAATCCGAGCTGTTCGGCCACGAGAAAGGCGCCTTCACTGGCGCTGCCAACCTGCGCCGTGGCCGCTTCGAGCAGGCCGACGGCGGCACCCTGTTCCTCGACGAGATCGGCGACATGCCGGCCGACACCCAGACCCGCCTGCTGCGCGTCCTTGCCGACGGCGAGTTCTACCGGGTCGGCGGGCACACGCCGGTCAAGGTCGATGTGCGCATCATTGCAGCGACCCACCAGAACCTGGAAACCCTGGTACAGGCCGGCAAGTTCCGGGAAGACCTGTTCCACCGCCTCAACGTGATCCGCATCCATATTCCGCGCCTGGCCGATCGTCGCGAGGACATCCCGGCCCTGGCCCGCCACTTCCTCGGGCGCGCCGCCCAGGAACTGGCAGTGGAACCCAAGCTGCTCAAGCCGGAAACCGAGGAGTTCATCCGCAACCTTCCCTGGCCGGGCAACGTGCGCCAGCTGGAGAATACCTGCCGCTGGATCACGGTCATGGCGTCCGGCCGCGAAGTCCATGTCGGTGACCTGCCGCCGGAGCTGCTTAGCCTGCCACAGGACGCCGCCCCGGTAACCAACTGGGAACAGGCGCTGCGCCAGTGGGCGGACCAGGCGCTGTCGCGAGGCCAGTCGAGCCTGCTCGACAGCGCCGTGCCGAGCTTCGAGCGGATCATGATCGAGACGGCTCTCAAGCACACCGCCGGCCGCCGCCGGGATGCCGCCGTACTGCTGGGCTGGGGCCGCAATACCCTGACCCGGAAGATCAAGGAACTGGGCATGAAGGTGGACGGTGCCGACGATGGGGACGACGAAGAGTCCTGAACCGACGCATCGAAATGCCGCGGGATCGCCGCCTGGACACGGAATATCGTGCCAGGCGCCGGCCCCGCGGTCGTTTCAGCCGGGGCACGGCGCGAATGCCCCATTCATGAACCGAAATAGCCCAGCGCGCACCGCCTCAAGGCAAAAATCATCGCCTTTCTCCTGAAAATCCCCCCGGACCTGCCCGAAAGCCTTGATCCGCGGCGGTTTTGAAAAGTTGGCACAGCGCCTGCATTAGTACAGACATCTCCAGTTTTGGGGGCCTTGGTACAGGCAGGCCGGGGATTCCCCTCTTTTATTCGTGCAGTCTCACCTGCACACGCCAGCGGTCCTCCACTGACTCTCCCGCCCAGCGGGCCTGCAGTGGACGGGCCGCCACCAGGCTCAGCAACAGCCCCTGATCGGTCTTGCGCAGCCGCCAGCTCACCGGCTTGTCGCCGAAGCTCAGCTGGCCCTTCCCCGCCTTTCCCTCCGCATCGAACAGCAGTGCCACGGTACCGTCGACGGTTTCGCCGTGCAGCCTGGGTTCCTCGTTGAACCAAAGGTCCAATCCGCCAGTAACCACTTCCACCTGTTCCAGCACCCGGGGCTCGGGCGCGGTAAGGCGGCCGATCATCAGGCCCACCAGCATGCCGAACAGGGCGAGGGAAAACAGGACGCGCGGCCAGGATTTCGAACGCGGGTCCGGCTCGTCGGGGGTAGAATGCGCGTCATCTTTATGCTCGGAGCCGTGCATGTTTCACGTGATCCTTTTTCAACCGGAAATTCCGCCCAATACCGGCAACATTATCAGGCTCTGCGCCAACAGCGGCTGCGACCTGCACCTGATCGAGCCGATCGGCTTCGAACTGGACGACAAGCGCCTGCGCCGGGCCGGCCTGGACTACCACGAGTACGCCACCCTGAAGCGCCATGCCGACCTCGCCTCGTGCCTGGAAAGCCTGGGCCAGCCGCGCTTGTTCGCCTTCACCACCAAGGGCTCGCAGCCCTTCCATGAAGTGGCGTTCGAGCCGGGCGATGCGTTTCTGTTCGGGCCGGAGAGCCGTGGCTTGCCGGCAGAGGTACTGGATGCGCTCGAGAGCGGCCAGCGCCTGCGCCTGCCGATGCGCCCGGGGTGCCGCAGCCTGAACCTGTCCAACACCGTCGCCGTGGCCGTCTACGAGGCCTGGCGCCAGCAAGGTTTCGCCTGACTCTATCGGCTTGCAGAGGACCTTGTGGGAGCGGGTTCACCCGCGATTACGTCGGTGAAGTCACTACCGCAATCGCGGGTGAACCCGCTCCCACAGGGACCGCGCACCACCACAAATCCCACCTGCATAAAAAAACGCCCCGAAGGGCGCTTTCTCGAACCACCATCGCTTACTGCAGCGAAGGCGCTTCGCCGGCTTCCTGCATGCGCTGCATTTCCTGCGCGTACAGGGCGTCGAAGTTGACCGGAGACAGCATCAGCGCCGGGAACGAACCGCGGGTGACCAGGCTGTCCAGCGCTTCGCGAGCGTACGGGAACAGGATGTTCGGGCAGAACGCGCCCAGGGTGTGGCTCATCGAGGCCGCATCCAGGTTCTTGATCAGGAAGATACCGGCCTGCTGGACTTCAGCGATGAAGGCCACTTCGTCACCGTTCTTCACGGTCACCGACAGGGTCAGGACGACCTCGTGGAAGTCGCCTTCCAGGCCTTTCTGCTTGGTGTTCAGGTCAAGGGAAACGCTCGGCTCCCACTGCTGACGGAAGATCGCCGGGCTTTTCGGCGCTTCGAACGACAGGTCACGCACGTAGATGCGCTGCAGGGAGAATTGCGGTGCGCTGTCTTCGGCAGCGCCGTTGTTTTGCTCGGTCATGACAGATCCTTCTTTGCAGGGTCTTTAGAGGGTTTGGGATTCACGCCTGGAGCAGGGCGTCGAGCTTGCCGGCGCGCTCCAGTGCATAAAGATCGTCGCAACCGCCGACGTGGGTTTCGCCGATCCAGATCTGCGGCACCGAGGTACGCCCGGCCTTCCGGGTCATCTCTGCGCGAACCTGGGGCTTGCCGTCGACCTTGATCTCTTCGAAGGCAATGTTCTTGCTCGCCAGCAGTTGCTTGGCACGCATGCAGTACGGGCAGTAGTCGCTGGAATAGACGATGACCGGCTTCATGTCACTTCACCAGCGGCAGGTTGTCGGCTTTCCAGCTGGACACACCGCCGGACAGCTTGGCGGCGGTGAAGCCGGCCTTGAGCAGGTCGCGGCAGATGGTGCCGGAATGCTGGCCCATGTTGTCGACGACGATCAGGGTCTTGCTGCCTTTGTGCTTTTCCAGCTCGCCGATGCGCGCTGCGAACTTGTCCTGCGGGATGTTGATCGCGCCAACGATGTGGCCTGCCGAGTAGTCCTTGCTGGGACGGATATCGATCACCACGGCCTTGTCGCCGTTGACCAGTGCGGTCAGTTCGCCGTTGCTCAGGCTGCGGCCGCCTTTGCGGGCCTCGTAGACGATCAGCAGAACCAGCAGAACCAGGAAAAGTGCAACCAGCAGGTAGTGATTTGTCGCGAATTCAATCAGATGAGCAACCATCGGAGGGTGTTCCAGGTCATTAAAAATGGCGGCCAGTATACACAGCAGCAATGGGCCGCCAAAGCCTGCTGCACGGGGTAAACGACAGTAATTCTCATCATGACGGTACTGTCTGTCGGGACGACCCGCGCACAAGGGACGCGGAATTCGTCAAGACTGGCCAATTTGCCCTAAAATGCGCACCTTTCTCATCTACAACCGTGAGTAGATTTTGATGACGAGCACGCCCAAGCCTTTGGTCCTGATCATCCTGGATGGTTTCGGTCACAGCGAAAGCCCCGAGTACAACGCCATCTTCGCCGCCAACACGCCGGTCTACGATCGCCTGCGCGCTACCCGGCCGCATGGCCTGATCTCCGGCTCCGGCATGGACGTCGGGCTGCCCGACGGGCAGATGGGCAACTCGGAAGTCGGCCACATGAACCTCGGCGCCGGCCGGGTCGTGTACCAGGACTTCACCCGCGTGACCAAGGCCATTCGCGACGGCGAATTCTTCGAGAACCCGGTGCTGACCGGTGCCGTCGACAAAGCCGTGGGTGCCGGCAAGGCCGTGCACATCCTTGGCCTGCTCTCCGACGGTGGCGTGCACAGCCATCAGGATCACCTGGTGGCGATGGCCGAACTGGCCGCGCAGCGGGGTGCCGAGCGCATCTACCTGCACGCCTTCCTCGACGGCCGCGACACCCCGCCACGCAGCGCGCAATCGTCCATCGAACTGCTCGACGCCACCTTCGCCAAACTGGGCAAGGGCCGCATCGCCAGCATCATCGGCCGCTACTACGCAATGGACCGCGACAACCGCTGGGACCGCGTCAGCGCCGCCTACAACCTGATCGTCGACAGCGTTGCCGACTACAGCGCCGACAGTGCCCTGGCCGGCCTCGAAGCCGCCTACGCCCGCGACGAGAGCGACGAATTCGTCAAGCCCACGCGCATCGGCGAAGCCGTGAAGGTCGAGGACGGCGACGCCGTGATCTTCATGAACTTCCGCGCCGACCGCGCCCGCGAGCTGTCCCGCGTGTTCGTCGAGCCGGACTTCAACGAATTCCCCCGTGCACGTCTGCCGAAGCTGGCGGCCTACATCGGCCTGACCCAGTACTCGGCGAAAATCCCGGCCCCCGCCGCCTTCGCCCCGGCCAGCCTGCACAACGTGCTTGGCGAGTACCTGGCCAACAACGGCAAGACCCAGCTGCGCATCGCCGAAACCGAGAAGTACGCCCACGTCACCTTCTTCTTCTCGGGCGGTCGCGAAGAGCCGTTCCCCGGCGAAGAACGCATCCTGATCCCGTCGCCGAAGGTCGCCACCTATGACCTGCAACCGGAAATGAGCGCGCCGGAAGTCACCGACCGCATCGTCGAGGCCATCGAGCAGCAGCGCTACGACGTGATCGTGGTCAACTACGCCAACGGCGACATGGTCGGCCATACCGGCGTGTTCTCGGCTGCGGTAAAGGCCGTCGAGGCCCTGGACACCTGTATCGGCCGCATCACCGAGGCGCTGGACAAGGTCGGTGGCGAAGCGCTGATCACCGCCGACCACGGCAACGTCGAACAGATGGAAGACGAATCCACCGGCCAGGCGCACACGGCGCACACTACCGAGCCGGTGCCCTTCATCTATTACGGCAAGCGTGACCTGAAGGTCCGCGAGGGCGGCGTGCTGGCAGACGTGGCGCCGACCATGCTGACCCTGATGGGCATGGAGATTCCGGCGGAGATGACTGGTACCTCGATCCTCGTCAAAGCCTGATTCAGCAACACGGACCTGTGGGAGCGGGTTCACCCGCGATTGCTATGGTGAATTCACTGCTGCAATCGCGGGTAAACCCGCTCCCACAGGGTCCGCGTCGCCCAATAGCGACTTGTTCCAGACAAACGCCCCCATGGGGCGTTTTTTTTGCCGCCAGCGGCGGGCATACTAGGCCGGTCTCCATCCCCTGGTTATCGCCATTCCATGCTTCGCGCCCTGATCCTCCTAGCCCTGACCTGCCTGCTCGGCCCGGCTTTCGCCGACGAGCGCGCGCAAACCCAGCAGCAACTGGACGCCACGCGCCAGGACATCGCCGAGCTGAAAAAGAAGCTCGGTGCGCTGCAGGAAGAAAAATCCGGCGTGCAGAAAGACCTGCGCAGCACCGAAACCGATATCGGCAAGCTGGAGAAGCAGGTAGAGGAGCTACAGAAAGAACTAAAAAAGACCGAGGGCGAACTGGAGCGCCTCGACACTGAAAAGAAGACTCTCCAGTCCGCCCGCACCGAACAGCAACGCCTGATCGCCATCCAGGCCCGCTCCGCCTATCAGAACAACGGTCGTGAGGAATACCTCAAGCTGCTGCTCAACCAGCAGAACCCGGAAAAGTTCGCCCGCACGCTCACCTATTACGATTACCTGAGCAAGGCTCGCCTGGAACAACTGCGCAGCTTCAACGAGACCCTGCGCCAGCTGGCCAACGTCGAGAAAGACATCGCCCAGCAGCAGGCCCAACTGCTGGTCCAGCAAGGCACCCTCGACGCCCAGCGCCAGGACCTGGAAAAGACCCGCGCCGAACGGCAGGAAATCCTCGCCAGGCTCAACAGCAACCTGAAGACCAACGACCAGAAGCTGGCAGCCCGCGAGCAGGAACAGGCCGAGCTGGGCAAGGTGCTCAAGACCATCGAGGAAACCCTGGCGCGCCAGGCTCGCGAGGCCGAGGAAGCGCGCCAGCGCGCCCTTGCCGAGCAGGAAGCCGAGAAGAAACGCCAGCGCGAGGCCGCCCTCGCCGCCCGCGAATCGTCGCGCAACACCCAGGACGACGAGCCGAAAAAGCCGCTGCGCACGCCCGGCCCGCTGGTGTCCAGCGACGGAGCGGTCTACGGCGGCGCATTTTCTGCAGCAAGGGGCAAACTTCCGTGGCCGGTCAATGGTCGATTGTTGGCGCGCTTCGGTGAAAGCCGCGGGGACGATGCCCGGGCCAAATGGGACGGGGTGATGATCAGCGCTTCGGCCGGCAGCCAGGTTCATGCGGTACACGGTGGCCGCGTGGTATTCGCCGACTGGTTGCGCGGGGCCGGACTTCTGGTCATTCTCGACCATGGTAACGGTTACCTCAGCCTCTACGGTCATAACCAGACCCTGCTCAAGGGCGCTGGCGACATCGTCAAGGCCGGCGAAGCGATCTCCACCGTTGGCAACAGCGGTGGCCAGAGCACGCCGGCGTTGTACTTCGCCATCCGCCAGCAGGGCCAGCCGACCGACCCGACGCAGTGGTGCCGCGGTCAAGGATAGGTTTACCTTTTTTCACGCGCCTGCCGCACAGCGCGGCGCGAGGCTCCTTTCGGGGCTCACACAGGATCAGGAGTTCGTTCGACATGCTGCATTCGCCTCGCCTTACCTCGCTGGCCCTGGCCGTCGCACTGGTCAGCGGCGCGTCACCGGCTTTCGCCGCCGAGCCGGCCAAGCCCGCGCCGGCGCTGGCGCCGACCACGGTCACC
Source organism: Pseudomonas bharatica (assembly GCF_048586865.1). Lineage (NCBI taxonomy): Bacteria > Pseudomonadati > Pseudomonadota > Gammaproteobacteria > Pseudomonadales > Pseudomonadaceae > Pseudomonas > Pseudomonas bharatica. The sequence goes on from NZ_JBMAWR010000018.1 coordinate 53,180, forward strand.
GGCAAGGCTCCGCTGCCGCTGGACGAGCTGCGCACCTTCGCCGAAGTCCTGGATCGGGTGAAAGCCGCCTACGTCGAGCCCGTGGATGACAAGACCCTGCTGGAAAACGCCATCAAGGGCATGCTCAGCAACCTTGACCCGCACTCCGCCTACCTCGGCCCGGAAGACTTCCAGGAACTGCAGGAAAGCACCAGCGGCGAATTCGGCGGCCTGGGTATCGAAGTCGGCCAGGAAGACGGCTTCGTCAAGGTCGTCTCGCCGATCGACGACACCCCGGCCTCCCGCGCCGGCATCGAGGCCGGCGACCTGATCGTCAAGATCAACGGGCAGCCGACCCGTGGCCAGACCATGACCGAAGCCGTGGACAAGATGCGCGGCAAGATCGGCGAGAAGATCACCCTGACCCTGGTCCGCGACGGTGGCACGCCGTTCGACGTGACCCTGGCCCGCGCCGTGATCCAGGTGAAGAGCGTGAAGAGCCAGTTGCTGGAATCCGGCTATGGCTACATCCGCATTACCCAGTTCCAGGTCAAGACCGGCGAGGAAGTCGGCAAGGCCCTGGCCAAACTGCGCAAGGACAACAACGGCAAGCTGCGCGGCATCGTCCTGGACCTGCGCAACAACCCGGGCGGCGTGCTGCAATCGGCGGTGGAAGTGGCCGACCACTTCCTGACCAAGGGCCTGATCGTCTACACCAAGGGCCGCATCGCCAACTCCGAGCTGCGCTTCTCCGCCGACCCGGCCGATGCCAGTGAAGGCGTGCCGCTGGTGGTGCTGATCAACGGCGGCAGCGCCTCGGCCTCGGAGATTGTCGCCGGCGCCCTGCAGGACCAGAAACGTGGCGTGCTGATGGGTACCGACAGCTTCGGCAAGGGCTCGGTGCAGACCGTGCTGCCGCTGAACAACGACCGCGCCCTGAAGATCACCACTGCGCTGTACTACACCCCCAACGGCCGCTCGATCCAGGCCCAGGGCATCGTCCCGGACATCGAGGTGCGCCAGGCCAAGGTCACCAGCGAGCAGGACACCGAGAACTTCAAGGAAGCCGACCTGCAAGGCCACCTCGGCAATGGCAACGGCGGCGCCGACCGGCCGTCCGGCAGCAAGGCAGCGGGCAAGAAGGAACGTCCGCAGGACGGTGACTTCCAGCTCAGCCAGGCCCTCAGCCTGCTCAAGGGACTGAGCATCACCCGCGACAAGTGATGCGGGCGTTCTGTCTCGCCCTTCTCTGCCTGCTGGCCGGCGTCGCCCATGGCGCGCCGGCCCAGCAGCAGCGGGCCTACCTTAGCGTGATCATCGACGACCTCGGGCAGAACCCGGCCCGGGACTCACGCACCCTCGCCCTGCCCGGCCCGGTGACCATGGCGATCATGCCGGACACGCCGCACGCCACCGACTTCGCGCGCCAGGCGCACAAGGCCGGGCGCACGGTGATCCTGCACATGCCCATGGACCCGGCCACCGGCCCCTACGCCTGGCACCCCGGCACTCCGCTGCCGGAACTGGAACAGCGCCTGAACGCCGCGCTGGCGAAGGTTCCGTACGCTGCCGGGGTCAACAACCACATGGGCAGCCGCATGACCGCGCAGCCTGAGGCCATGGCCTGGCTGATGGGCGAGTTGCAGCGGCGTGGCCTGTTCTTCGTCGACAGCCGCACCAGCGCCGCTACCGTCGCGGCGGCCAAGGCCCAGGCGCTGGGTCTGGCGAGCCTGTCGCGGGATGTCTTCCTCGATGACGTGCGGACCCCCGAGGCCATTGCCGGGCAACTGCGCATTGCCGTGGAGCTGGCGCGCAAGCAAGGCACCGCGGTGGTGATCGGCCACCCTTATCCACAGACCCTGGACGTGCTGGAACACGAACTGCCCAGGCTCAAGGCCCAGGGCATCGAACTGATCGGCCTGCGGCAGATGATCGGCGAACGCAGCAACCGCGCCATGCCCGCCCACGGCAAGGGCGGGATCTACAGGTAGCGGGCGTAGGTGGCGTCGACGAAGCCGTCCTCGCGCATCTGTTCAAGAGCGTCCTGCAGGCGCTTCACCACCTGCTCCGGCACGCTCGGGTTGAGCGCCAGATACAGCTCGGTGCCATTGAAGCGCAACACGGTCCTGAAGTCGGTCATGCCTATCTGCCGGGCCAGGTAGCGGCCAGCCGGGTCGCCGGTGGCCCAGAGGTCGATCTCGCCGTTGGAGAGCTTCTTCGCATTGTCCTGGTCGCGCAGCACCAATACCGGCTTCAACCCCTGCTGCTGCAGGTTCTCAGCGATGGCATCACCCTTGTAGGCACCGATGCGCAGGCCCTTGGCCTGTTGCAGGTTATCCAGCCGGATCCGGCTGCTGGCGGGGGCCAGCAACACCCAGTCATCCGGGCCCAGCGGGCCGACCCACTTGAACAGCTTCTCGCGCTCGAGCGAACGGGCGAGGACGAACACGCCATGGTTCGGCGTGTCCCGGGCCTGCTGGTAGACCCGGGTCCAGGGAAAGCGCAGGGTCATGCTGTAGGGGATGTCGGCGCGGCGGAACATCTCCCGCACCAGGTCGGCAGCGATGCCCTGGATATCCGCCTCGTGGGCGAAACTCTTGCCGTCGCGGGACATGTTGTAAGGCGGGAAGTTTTCGGTCAGCAGGACCAGCGGCTCGCTGGCGTGGGCGGCGGTGGTCAGGGTGAGGAGGAAGAGGAGTCTGGTCAGCATCGGGAGGGATCTGGTTTATTGGGTGATGCTGATGGCCTCATCGCTGCGGTGCGGCGGTCCGACAAGCCAGCTCCCACAGGTTCGTGTGGGAGCTGGCTTGCCAGCGATGAGGCCCTGAAGGTCAGCGCACGACGATCCCGCGCTGCGCCATATAGGCCTTGGCCTCCGGCACGGTGTACTCGCCGAAGTGGAAGATGCTCGCCGCCAGCACGGCACTGGCGTGCCCTTCCAGGATCCCGTCGGCCAGGTGCTGCAGGTTGCCCACGCCACCGGACGCGATCACCGGGATGCCCAGCGCGTCGCTGATCGCCCGGGTCACGCCCAGGTCGAAACCGCTCTTCATGCCGTCCTGGTCCATGCTGGTCAGGAGAATCTCGCCAGCACCCAGGCCTTCCATCTTCTTCGCCCACTCCACCGCATCCAGGCCGGTCGGCTTGCGCCCGCCGTGGGTGAAGATCTCCCAGCGCGGTTCTTCGCCCGGGCCGGAGACCTTCTTGGCGTCGATGGCCACAACGATGCACTGCGAACCGAAATGCGCCGCCGCTTCGCCGACGAACTCCGGGTTGAACACCGCCGCGGTGTTGATCGACACCTTGTCGGCCCCGGCATTGAGCAGGTTGCGGATGTCCTGCACGGTGCGCACGCCACCGCCGACGGTCAGCGGGATGAACACCTGGCTGGCCATGCGCTCGACGGTGTGCAGCGTGGTGTCACGGCCATCGACGCTGGCGGTGATGTCGAGGAAGGTGATCTCGTCGGCACCCTGCTCGTCGTAGCGACGGGCAATTTCCACCGGGTCGCCGGCGTCACGGATGTTCTCGAACTTGACGCCCTTGACGACCCGGCCGTTGTCCACGTCCAGGCAAGGGATGATGCGTTTGGCCAGGGCCATGGCGTTCTCCTCAGCCTTGGTAGCTGTCGCAGAAGGCCTGGGCCTCGGCGACGTCAAGGGTGCCTTCGTAGATGGCACGACCGGTGATGGCGCCGATGATGCCCGGTGCCCTGGCGTCCAGCAGGGCCTTGATGTCGCCCAGGTTGTGGATGCCGCCGGAAGCGATCACCGGGATCTTCGTGGCTTCGGCCAGGGCCTTGGTGAAGGGCACGTTGCAGCCCTGCATCATGCCGTCCTTGGCGATGTCGGTGTAGACGATCGCCGAGACGCCGTCGGCTTCGAAGCGCCTGGCCAGGTCGATGACCTGCACCGAACTGACCTCGGCCCAGCCGTCGGTGGCGACGAAACCGTCCTTGGCATCCAGGCCGACGATGACCTTGCCCGGGAAGGCCTTGCACGCCTCGGCAACGAATTCAGGCTGCTTGACCGCCTTGGTGCCGATGATCACGTAGCTGACGCCGGCCTTTACGTAGTGCTCGATGGTTTCCAGCGAGCGGATGCCGCCACCGATCTGGATCGGCAGCTCCGGGTAGCGCCTGGCGATGGCGGTGACCACCTCGCCGTTGACCGGCTGGCCTTCGAAGGCGCCGTTCAGGTCGACCAGATGCAGACGACGGCAGCCACCTTCAACCCATTTGGCGGCCATGCTCACCGGGTCGTCGGAGAATACGGTGGAATCTTCCATGCGGCCCTGGCGCAGACGTACGCAGGCACCGTCCTTGAGATCGATAGCGGGGATAATCAGCATCTGGAAAACCTGTCTAATCGGTAAACGGTGAGCCCGGGAAGTCAGTTCTTCTCGAGCGCCCACAGGTCGACTTCAATGCTCTCGAAGCGCTCCTTGAGCTGCGTCTGAACATCGAAGATCGCCCGGTTGTAGTAGTGCGGCGCAATATCCCTGGCGAACAGCTCGAGCACCTCGGCCACTTCGAACGAGCCCAGTTGCAGCTCGAAACGGTCTTCGAGGAAGCGCTTGAGGGTGTCCAGCGCCTCGCGCTCCTGTTCGGGTGCGAGGGTGATGGCCGGGGTCTTGCTGCGCGAGCGGTTCATTACCAGCGGCCATCCCAGGCGGCGAAGTTCTGCAACAGTTGCAGGCCGTGGGTGTGGCTCTTTTCCGGGTGGAACTGGGTGGCGAAGCGCGAGCCTTCGGCCAGTACCGCAGCGAAATCGACGCCATAGTGACCGCGACCGACCACCTGGGACGGCTTGCCGGACTCGATGTAGTAGCTGTGCACGAAGTAGAAGCGCGCGCGGTCCGGGATATCGTGCCAGAGCGGGTGATCGATCACCTGGCTGACCTCGTTCCAGCCCATGTGCGGCACCTTCAGGTGCTCGCCGTCTTCATGCAGGTCCTTGCCGAACAGACGCACCTGGCCGGGGAACATGCCGATGCAGTCGACACCGTCGTTCTCCTCGCTGTGGTCCAGCAGGGCCTGCATGCCGACGCAGATACCGAGGAACGGGCGGTCCTGGCTGACTTCCTTGACCAGGCTGTCGAAGCCCAGGCGGCGGATCTCGGCCATGCAGTCGCGAATCGCGCCGACACCAGGGAAGACCACCCGGTCGGCTTCACGGATTACCGCAGCATCGCTGGTGATCAGCACCTTGCCGGCGCCGACGTGCTCCAGGGCCTTGGCCACCGAGTGCAGGTTGCCCATGCCATAGTCGATAACGGCGACGGTCTGCATTACAGGCATCCCTTGGTGGAAGGCATCTGCCCGGCCATCCGCTCGTCCAGCTCGACGGCCATGCGCAGCGCGCGGCCGAAGGCCTTGAACACGGTCTCGATCTGGTGGTGGGTGTTATGCCCGCGCAGGTTGTCGATATGCAGCGTGACGTTGGCGTGGTTGACGAAGCCCTGGAAGAACTCCTGGAACAGGTCCACATCGAAACCGCCCACGGTGGCGCGGGTGTAGGGCACGTGCATCTGCAGGCCGGGACGGCCGGAGAAATCGATCACCACCCGCGACAGCGCTTCGTCCAGCGGCACGTAGGCGTGGCCGTAGCGACGGATGCCTTTCTTGTCGCCGATGGCCTGGCTGAACGCCTGGCCCAGGGTGATACCGACGTCTTCGACGGTATGGTGGTCGTCGATATGCAGGTCGCCCTTGCACTCGATGTCCAGATCGATCAATCCATGACGGGAAATCTGATCCAGCATGTGCTCCAGGAAAGGCACGCCGATATCGAATCGGGCCTTGCCAGTGCCATCCAGGTTGATCGAGGCTTTGATCTGGGTTTCCAGAGTATTGCGCTCGACGGACGCCTTACGTTCGACCATCACCAGCTCCGCAAATCATTGGGCGAAAAAGGCGGTCATTATAGGCGCAGAACGTCGCATCTTGAAACGAAGATGACGTGTGGTGTGAGGGTTTTGGGCCCGCTTTGCGGGACATCGCCGGCAACGCCGGCTCCCACAGGGTTTTGTGTCGAGCCATGGTTTTGGGTTCACCGCAGGCACTGTGGGAGCCGGCGTTGCCGGCGATGGCCCGCAAAGCGGCCCCAAACGGCCGAATCAGTGGAACAGAACGGCCGTCTTCTGCAGCGTCGCCCACACCCCCCAGGCCAGCGGAATGCCCACGGCCAGCCAGGCCGCGATCACCAGTGGCAGGGTGCCGTCGGCAGCTTTCCACTCCAGCACGGTGGTGTTGTCGGCGCCCTTGTCATGCCCCAGCGCCTGCTCGGCGGCCAGTTGTTCTTCGGTCATGAAGTACTTGTCAGCCACCGGACGCACCATCGCGTTGCAGATAAAGCCCAGCACCAGCAGGCCGGCGAGGATGTACAAGGTGATGTCGTAGGCCGCAGCCCGTTCCACGCCGATGCTCAGCTGGTACTCGCGCAGGTAGTTGACCAGCACCGGGCCGAGCACGCCCGCCGCAGCCCAGGCCGTCAGCAGGCGACCATGGATCGCACCGACCATCTGCGTACCGAACAGGTCCGCCAGGTAGGCCGGCACGGTGGCGAAACCACCGCCGTACATCGACAGGATGATGCAGAACGCCGCCACGAACAGGGCGACGTTGCCCAGGTGGCCCATGTTCGGCACCAGCGCATACAGGGCGAAGCCCAGTGCGAAGAAGGCGAAGTAGGTGTTCTTGCGCCCGATATAGTCGGAGAACGACGCCCAGAAGAAGCGCCCGCCGATGTTGAACAGGCTGAGCAGGCCGGTGAAGCCGGCGGCGATCGCGGCGATCTGCGCCAGTTGCCCGGCGTCCAGTTCGCTGAAAGTCAGGTTGTTGCCCAGCAGCTTGCCGGCGAACACTTCCTGCAGCAGTGGCGACGCCATGCCGAGGATGCCGATACCGGCGGACACGTTCAGGCACAGTACCAGCCAGATCAGGGCGAACTGCGGGGTCTTCCAGGCCACGCTGACGTGCACGTGACGGTGGGTGATCATCGAGTTGCTGGCCTTCTTCGCCGGAGCGGTCCAGCCTTCAGGCTTCCAGCCGGTCGGCGGAACGCGGTACGACAATGCGCCGCCGATCATGAAGATGAAGTAGATCACCGCCATCACCACGAAGCTCTGCCACACGCCGACGCCTTCAGGGCTGGCGAAGTGGTTCATCAGCGCCGCCGCCAGCGGAGCACCGACCATCGCACCACCACCGAAGCCCATGATCGCCATGCCGGTGGCCATGCCGCGCTTGTCCGGGAACCACTTGATCAGGGTCGATACCGGCGAGATATAGCCCAGGCCCAGGCCGATACCGCCGATCACCCCCGAGCCCAGCCACATCAGCCAGATCTGATGGGTATACACGCCCAGCGCGGAAATCAGCAGGCCGCCGCACCAGCACAGCGCCGAGACCACACCGGCCTTGCGCGGCCCGGCGTGTTCCAGCCAGCCGCCCCAGATAGCCGCCGAGCAGCCGAGGAAAATGAAGAACAGGGTGTAGATCCAGCCGAGCATGGAAATCGGCCAGTCGCAGGTCGAAGAGACCATCTGGGCGAAGAAGCCCATGTCCGGGGCGCAGGCCACCGGTGCGGTAATGCCGATCGCCTTCGACAGCGGCAGCCAGAACACCGAGAAGCCGTAGGCCATGCCGATGCACAGGTGGATGGCGAGTGCGGCCGGGGGTACCAGCCAGCGGTTGAAACCGGGTCGAGCGACGATGCGCTCCTTGGACAGGAAACCAGGCGCACTGGCGACGGCTCCCGCGGTGATGGTGCTCATTATTGTTTCCCTCGTAGATAGGTAGCCCCCGCAGGCCGAAACCGACGACCCCCGACTTTGGCGCACGCAGGCAACGAGTCGTTTTTTCGGGCAGCCGGCCCTGTCGCGACAATCCGTCGCAGCAAGACCCGGGAACGGCTGCAAGAGTAGCATTTAGCTAGCTAACAAAAACCAATCTGACATCATGGTTTTTGTTGTAACTGAGACTTTTTTCCGTGGAACCGCACGGTGCGGGCGTGTCAAACCGGCCATTCACGGCAATCGCAGTGGCGAAGGCCGCAAGGCTATACTCTGCGGCTGACTTTTCAGACATCGACTTCAAAGGACCCGCCCATGAAAGCGTTCGGCAAAATCCTGGGGCTGGTGGTTCTCGGGCTGTTGCTGATCGTGGTGGCCGGCGGCTTCGCCCTGACCCACCTCTTCGATCCCAACGACTATAAAGACGAGATCCGCCAACTGGCTCGCGACAAGGCTCACGTCGAGCTGACCCTGAACGGCGATATCGGCTGGAGCCTGTTCCCCTGGCTAGGCCTGGAGTTGCACGAGGCGAGCATTGCCACGCTGAACAAGCCGGCCGAGCCGATCGCCGACCTGCAGATGCTCGGCCTGTCGGTGCGCGTGCTGCCATTGCTGCGCCGTGAAGTGCAGATGAGCGATGTGCGGGTCGAAGGGCTGAACCTGAACCTGGTCCGTGACGAAAGCGGCCACGGCAACTGGGAAGACATCGGCAAGCCGTTGCCAACCAAGGCCCCGGCCGGCAGCACCGGCGAAACCGCGCCGGCCACCACTGCGCCGGCCGAGGGCGAAAGCAAGCCGGCCGCCAGCGAGCGCCCGCTCAAGCTGGATATCGACAGCCTCACCGTCAACAACGCCCGGGTGCAGTACAACGACGTGCGCAGTGGCCAGAGCTTCAGTGCCGAGAGCATCCAGTTGAGCACCGAAGCCGTGCACGACGGCGTGAATATCCCGCTGAAACTCACCGCCTTCCTCGGTTCTGGCCAACCCGTGCTGCGCGCGCGCATCGAGCTGGCCGGCGAAGCCCGCTTCGACCGCGCACTGCGCCGCTATCAACTGGAAGACATGAAGCTGCACGGCGAACTCTCCGGCGAGCCGCTGCAACAGAAAAGCATGACGTTCTCGGCCCAGGGCCAATTGCTCGCCGACCTGGCGGCCAATGTCGCCGAATGGAACGGCCTGAAGCTTTCGGCCAACCAGTTGCGTGCCCTCGGCGAGCTGCACGTGCGTGACCTGAACAGCGAGCCGAAGGTCAGCGGCGGTATCTCCGTCGCCCAGTTCGACCTGCGCAAGTTCCTCGACAGCGTTGGCGTCGTCCTGCCGCCGATGAAGGACCCGACCACCCTCACCGGCGTCGAACTGGTCGGCCGCATCGAAGGCACGAAGAACAGCCTCGCCCTGGAAGACCTGGCGCTGAAGCTGGACGACAGCACCTTCACCGGTCGCCTCGCGGTGGCAGACTTCGCCAAACAGGCGCTGCGCATCCAGTTGAAGAACGACAGGTTCGATGCCGACCGCTACCTGCTGGCCAAAAGCGACGACGCGAAGAACGCCAATGCTGCACGCAAGGCCGAGGTTCAGAGCACGGAAGCCAGCGCCGTCGCCGGGCCGGGTACCTCGCCGCTGCCCGACGCACCGACCCAGGTCGCCTGGAGCAACGACAAGCTGTTGCCGGTGGACCGCCTGCGCGCTCTCGACCTGCAAGCCGACCTGAGTTTCGGCGTGCTCACCCTGGACCAGTTGCCGATCCAGAACGCCGAGCTCAAGGCCAGCGGCCAGGGTGGCCTGATTACCCTGCAAGCCCTGCGTGGCGGCCTTTACAACGGCACCTTCGATAGCCGTGGCACCCTCGACGTACGCCCGGCCGTGCCGCAGCTCGGCCTCACCGCGAAGATCAACCGGGTGCCGGTCGAGCATTTCATCAAGCACGACGGCACCCCCCCGCCGGTCAAGGGCCTGCTCACCCTGGACAGCGACCTGACCGCCACCGGCAACAGCCAGAAAGCCCTGGTCGATACCCTCAACGGCAAGGCCAGCTTCGTTATCAACAACGGCGTGCTGGTCAACGCCAACCTCGAACAGCAACTGTGCCAGGGCATCGCCACCCTCAACCGCAAGACCCTGAGCGGCGAGCCACGGGGCAAGGACACGCCGTTCGAAGAACTGAAAGGCAGCCTGGTGCTGAGCAACGGCGTGGCCAGCAACCCCGACCTGAAGGCGCGCATCCCGGGCCTGACCGTCAACGGCAATGGCGACATCGACCTGCGCGTGCTGGGCATGGACTACCGCGTCGGCGTCATCGTCGAAGGCGACACCCGCGAAATGCCGGACCCGGCCTGCCAGGTCAACCAGCGCTACGTCGGCCTGGAGTTCCCGCTGCGCTGCCGCGGGCCGCTGGAACTGGGCGCACGCGCCTGCCGCATCGACAAGGACGGCGTCGGCAAGCTGGCCGGCCAGGCGCTGGGCAACCGCATCAACGAAAAACTCGAAGAGAAGCTGGGCGACAAGGTGAGTCCCGAGCTGAAGGACGCACTGAAGGGCCTGTTCAAACGATGACCCCCGAGCAGTTTTCCACCGCGGTACTCGACTGGTTCGACCGCCACGGCCGCCACGACCTGCCCTGGCAACAGGGCATCACGCCCTACCGGGTGTGGGTCTCCGAGATCATGCTGCAGCAGACCCAGGTCAGCACCGTGCTCAATTACTTCGGCCGCTTCATGGACGCCCTGCCGGATGTCCAGGCCCTGGCCGCGGCGCCTGAAGACGAAGTGCTGCACCTGTGGACCGGGCTCGGCTACTACACACGCGCGCGCAATCTGCAAAAGACCGCCAGGATCGTCGTCGAACAGTACGGTGGCGAATTCCCCCGCGACGTCGAAAAGCTCACCGATCTGCCCGGTATCGGCCTGTCCACCGCCGGCGCCATCGCCAGCATCAGCATGGGCCTGCGCGCGCCGATCCTCGACGGCAACGTCAAGCGCGTCCTGGCACGCTATACCGCGCAGGAAGGCTATCCCGGCGAGCCCAAGGTGGCGAAGGCGCTGTGGGCAAGCGCCGAGCGCTTCACACCGCACCAGCGGGTCAACGACTACACCCAGGCGATGATGGACCTCGGCGCCACCCTCTGCACCCGCAGCAAGCCCAGTTGCCTGCTGTGTCCGCTGAAGCGTGGTTGCGAGGCCCACATGCTCGGCCAGGAGACGCGCTACCCGCTGCCCAAGCCGCGCAAGGCCCTGCCACAGAAACGCACGCTGATGCCGCTGCTGGCCAATGACGAAGGCGCCATCCTGCTTTACCGGCGCCCTTCCAGCGGACTCTGGGGCGGGTTGTGGAGCCTGCCGGAACTGGACGACCTGGACGATCTGGAACACCTCGCCGACCAGCACCGCCTGAACATCGAGACCCGCCGCGAACTGACGGGCCTGACCCACACCTTCAGCCATTTCCAGCTGGCCATCGAGCCGTGGCTGGTGCGCGTCGGCCAGCACGGCGACCACGTGGCCGAGGCCGACTGGCTCTGGTATAACCTCGCCACCCCGCCGCGCCTGGGGCTCGCCGCCCCGGTGAAGAAGCTGCTCAAACGCGCGGCCGACGAATTGATTGCAGGAGACTCGCGATGACCCGCACCGTTATGTGCCGCAAGTACAAAGAACAACTGCCTGGCCTTGAGCGTCCGCCGTATCCAGGGCCAAAGGGCCTCGACATCTACGAGCACATCTCGCAGAAGGCCTGGGCCGACTGGCAGAAGGAGCAGACCATGCTCATCAACGAGAAGCGCCTGAACATGATGAACGCCGAGGACCGCAAGTTCATCCAGGGCGAGATGGACAAGTTCTTCTCCGGCGAGGAATTCGAAAAGGCCGAAGGCTACGTTCCACCTGCCCAGTGACCCCCGAAAACCGTAAGCGTCGGTATTAATTAAAAAATTTTTGAAATTGTTGTTGACGCAATCCTGAAAAACGCTTTTAATGCGCCCCGTTGCCCAGATAGCTCAGTCGGTAGAGCAGAGGATTGAAAATCCTCGTGTCGGCGGTTCGACTCCGTCTCTGGGCACCAAGACAACGCAAAGCCCCTGAATCGAAAGATTCAGGGGCTTTTTGTTTTGCCCGGGAAAAAACTACTTCACGGCCCTTGTGGGAGTCCGCCCAGCCTTCAGGCTGCGCTGTCGCGTAGAGAACAGTTCCAAAGCACGACGCGTACCCTGTGGGAGCGGGTTCACCCGCGATGGCGTCGGCGAATCCACTTACGTCATCGCGGGTGAACCGCTCCCACAAGGGCCTTGCGCATTGACCACCATCAATACGCCATCACTCGATCTGTGTAAGTTGTGGAGCTGGACATTCGAAGGAACAGAAGGCCCTCCCCATGAGTGAAGAAACCCCCGTCCTGCCGCTCCCAGAGCCCGGGGTAGTCCCGCATCACGTTACGCCTCCGCCAGCCGCTACCCGCCCGCACCGTCGCCCACGCAAGCCTGCGCCGATCGTCGAGACCGGTGCAATCGCCGACAGCCCCACCGCCCTCGAAATCGCCCACGCGCCCCACGGCACCAGCGAAGACAGCTCGTCGGCGAAGCTGCCGCACAACTATCCCTACAGCACCCGCATGCGCCGCGCCGAGTACGACAAGGCCAAGCACGCGCTGCAGATCGAGCTGTTGAAGGTGCAGAACTGGGTAAAGGAAACCGGCCAGCGCGTGGTCATCCTCTTCGAGGGCCGCGACGCGGCAGGCAAGGGCGGCACCATCAAGCGCTTCATGGAGCACCTCAACCCGCGTGGCGCGCGGATCGTCGCCCTGGAAAAGCCCTCGGAGCAGGAAAAGGGCCAGTGGTACTTCCAGCGCTATATCCAGCACCTGCCGACGGCGGGCGAAATGGTCTTCTTCGACCGCTCCTGGTACAACCGCGCCGGCGTCGAGCGGGTCATGGATTTCTGCTCGCCGCTGCAATACCTGGAATTCATGCGCCAGGCCCCGGAGCTGGAGCGCATGCTGTGCAACAGCGGGATCCTGCTGTTCAAGTACTGGTTCTCGGTGAACCGCGAGGAACAGCTGCGCCGCTTCATCTCGCGCCGCGACGATCCGCTCAAGCACTGGAAACTCTCGCCCATCGACATCAAGTCGCTGGACAAGTGGGGCGAGTACACCGCGGCCAAGGAAGCCATGTTCTTCCACACCGACACCGCCGATGCGCCGTGGACGGTGATCAAGTCGGACGACAAGAAGCGCGCGCGGATCAACTGCATCCGCCACTTCCTCAACGCCCTCGATTACCCGGGCAAGGATTTCCGCGTCGCCCACGAACCCGACCCGCTGCTGGTGGGCCGCGCTTCGCGGGAAATCGAGGAAGACCTGCGTGACGAGGACGAAGTGGAACTGCGGGGCCGGGTCAGCGCCCTGACGCTGCCACGCTGAAAGGACCTCACGCCGGTTCGGCCGGGTGACTGCCTGTCGCCCGTCGAGCTGGCGCCGCTCTCCCCGGCTTGGGTTTCCGGGTCAACTGCGCTTCAATACACGTCTTTGACTGACTTCGCACCAAGGAACCCCCGATGGCCTCGAACACCAAGCAACAGAAACGCGCCAAGCGCGCCGCCGCCAAGGCCCGTGAAAACCGCATGGTGCGCAGCGGCCAGGCGGTCAAGAGCAGCGGCGAGGCTTCCAGCGCCAGCGTCCAGCAGGTGTTCGACAAGGCCATGAACTCGGGCAGCTACAACACGATGTTCGAGAAAATGAAGACGGCCCAGGAAACCAGCCTGGAAGCGATGATCGCCGTGTTCATGGTCGATCCGCTGCTGACCCTTGTGCTCAAGGGCCACAGCGAAGACCACGCCACCGACTACATCTGCATGGTGTTCTGCGCGTACCGCAAATGGCTGGACGGCACCGAGGAAGCCGAGGCGATGGCCTGGCTGGAAAGCGAGGCGTTCCAGGACGCCTATGTGGCCGCCTCGGAGATGGTGTCCAAGCAGAAGAAATTCGCCTGACTCACCCTGCCTTGGCAGACAACAAAAAACCCTGTGGGAGCCGGCTTGCCAGCTCCCACAGGGTCGGTGAGATGCTCTGGATGCTCAGTTATCCATCACCAGGCTTCCACCCTTCTCCGCCTTGCGCTTGCGCGCCACCAGCAGCCCGGCAGCCACCACGGCAATGCTCAGCAGCCCGGTCGAGATCACCTCGGCGCGATGGTCAGGACGGATCAGCATCAGGGTCAACACGCCGACGATGAAGAAGATGGTCACCCAGGTCAGCACCGGGAAGGCCCACATCTTGAAGGCGATCTTCTCGCCCCGCGCCATACGCTGGCGGCGCATGCGCAGTTGCGACACGGCGATCACCAGCTACACCAGCAGGGCGATCGCCCCCGAGCTGGCCAGCAGGAACTCGAACACCTGGGCCGGCGCCACGTAGTTGGCGAACACGGTCAGGAACGCTGCCGCGGTAGACAGCAGCACCGCCCAGTGCGGCGTGCCGCTGGCGTTGGTGCGCTGGGCGACCGCCGGGGCGTCACCGCGCTTGCTCAGCGAGAACAGCATGCGCGACGAGGTGTACAGCGCCGAGTTGAGGCAACTGGTCACGGCGATCAGCACGACGATATCGACGATCAGCTTGGCGTGGGGGATGCCCATCAGTTGCAGCACGGTCTGGTATGAACCGACTTCCGCCAGCTCGCCGGCATTCCACGGCACCAGCGCAACGACGATGAAGATCGACACGAGGTAGAACAGGAAGATCCGCCAGATCACCGAGTTGGTCGCCTTGCTGATCTGCTTGCCCGGATCCTTCGATTCGGCGGCAGCGATGGTGACGATCTCGGTACCCATGAAGGAGAACATGGTGGTCAGCATGGCACCGAGCACCGCACCGAGGCCGTTGGGCATGAAGCCCTGGGTGTCGAACAGATGGCTGACACCGCTGACCTGGCTGTTCGGCATGAACCCGAAGATGGCGGCCAGGCCAAGAATGATGAAGCCGATGATCGCCACGACCTTCAGCAGGGCGAACCAGAACTCGAACTCACCGTAGTTCTTCACGCTGAACAGGTTGGTCGCGGTCAACAGGAGGGTGATGACCAGGGTGAAGACCCAGATCGCCACGTCGGGGAACCAGGCGTTGAGGATGGTCGCGGCGGCGTTGGCCTCCAGCGGGATGACCAGCACCCAGAACCACCAGTACAGCCAGCCGATGGTGAAACCGGCCCAGTGCCCAATGGCACGGTCGGCGTAGGTGGAGAAGGAACCGGTGTCCGGCGAGGCCACGGCCATTTCGCCGAGCATGCGCATCACCAGTACCACCAGCGTACCCGCAGCGGCGTAGGCCAGCAGCACGGCCGGGCCGGCCGCGGCGATGGCATGGCCGGAACCGACGAACAGACCGGCGCCGATCACGCCTGCGATGGACAGCATGGTCACATGCCGTTGCTTGAGCCCCTGAGCGAGGTCATTGGAATTGTGCTTACCGCTCATAAAACTACCTATGCAAAGAATGGGAGATCGTCCCGCGATTGGAGCCGCATGCCCTTTTGAGGCACCCGCGTCCCGTGACAGGTGGATGGCAATAAGCGGGCCAGATCGATGACCGCTCATGTGCGCAACACCTTGAAACCACGACAGACGGGGCCTGCGGCGCTTTCCGCCAGCCATTGGCCGAAAGGTCGCCAAACTTGCCAGACTTTGCCGGATTACTGAAATACTCACTTACAATTAGAAATGGGTGCTCCATAACCGGAACTGGGTAACACCTTGTGCAACTTTATGAAGCAAAAAGGTGCAACCCACTCCTCCGCCGCGATGCCTCGAAGGCGCCACCGAAATGCACCGCGACCAAATACGCCTTTCCTCCAGCGGTCAAAACTGGCACCATCGCGCCTTTTTTCATCCTGGCTCCGGCCCGTAGAACGGAACCGGCGGACCGCGACGCGACATTCCACTGCAACGATGCGACACCCGCCCTTGCCCCGGCCGCCCACCCTGCTCGCCCTTCTTGGCTGCGATCCGAGCGCTATGCTAGCGTTGCGCCTCGCCAGGACGGCCGCCAACAGCAGAACGCACAGAACATATGAGGACCGCACATGGCCCAGGCCACGCCCGCGCTGGAAATCCGCAACCTGCACAAGCGCTACGGCGAGCAGGAAATTCTCAAGGGCATCTCCCTTACCGCCCGTGACGGCGACGTGATTTCCATCCTCGGCTCCTCCGGTTCCGGCAAATCGACCCTGCTGCGTTGCATCAACCTCCTGGAAAACCCGCACCAGGGCGAAATCCTCGTCGCCGGCGAAACCCTCAAGCTCAAGGCGGCGCGCAACGGCGAGCTGATCGCCGCCGACAACAGGCAGATCAACCGCCTGCGCAGCGAGATCGGCTTCGTCTTCCAGAACTTCAACCTCTGGCCGCACATGAGCATCCTCGACAACATCATCGAGGCGCCGCGCCGCGTCCTGGGGCAGAGCAAGGCCGAAGCCATCGAGCACGCCGAAGCGCTGCTGGACAAGGTCGGCATCCATAACAAGCGCCACAGCTACCCCACCGAGCTTTCCGGCGGGCAGCAGCAGCGCGCCGCCATCGCCCGGACCCTGGCGATGAAACCCAAGGTCATCCTGTTCGATGAACCGACCTCCGCGCTGGATCCGGAAATGGTCCAGGAAGTCCTCAGCGTCATCCGCGCCCTGGCCGACGAAGGCCGGACCATGCTGCTGGTGACCCACGAAATGAACTTCGCCCGGCAAGTCTCGAGCGAAGTCGTGTTCCTTCATCAAGGCCTCATCGAAGAGCAAGGATCGCCGCAGCAGGTTTTCGAAAACCCGACCTCGGCGCGTTGTAAGCAATTCATGTCCAGCAACCGCTAACGGAGCAACACGCATGCAGAACTACAAGAAGTACCTCCTGGCCGCTGCCGCCACGCTGGTGTTCTCGGCCAATGCCATGGCCGCGGAAAAACTGCGGATGGGTATCGAAGCCGCTTACCCTCCATTCAACAGCAAGGACGCCAGCGGCCAGGTGGTCGGCTTCGACAAGGACATCGGCGACGCCCTGTGCGCCAAGATGAAGGTCGAATGCGAGGTGGTCACTTCCGACTGGGACGGCATCATCCCGGCCCTGAACGCCAAGAAGTTCGACTTCATCGTCTCCTCGTTGTCGATCACCGACGAGCGCAAGCAGGCCGTCGATTTCACCGACCGCTACTACTCCAACAAGCTGCAGTTCATCGCGCCGAAGAATGTCGACTTCAAGACCGACAAGGCCTCGCTGAAAGGCAAGGTCATCGGCACCCAGCGCGCCACCCTGTCCGCCACCTGGCTGGATGACAACTACGGCAGCGATGTGGAGGTGAAGCTGTACGACACCCAGGAAAACGCCTACCTCGACCTGACCTCCGGCCGCGTCGACGCGCTGCTGGCAGACAAGTACGTGAACTATGACTGGCTGAAATCCGATGCCGGCAAGAACTACGAGTTCAAGGGCGAGCCCGTGGTGGAAAGCGACCAGATCGGCATCGCCGTACGCAAGGGTGATCCGCTGAAAGACAAGCTGAACGCCGCGCTGAAGGAAATCATCGCCGACGGCACCTACAAGAAGATCAACGACAAGTACTTCCCGTTCGATATCTATTGATCCGCCCCGACCGGCACCGCCTTGCGCGGTGCCGGTCTCTTGAACCTGCCTGCCCATGAATATTGATCTACACGGATTCGGTCCGGCGCTGGCCGCTGGCACGCTGATGACCGTCAAGCTGGCGCTCGCGGCACTTTGCCTGGGCCTGGTGCTCGGCCTGCTTGGCGCCCTGGCCAAGACTTCGCCGTTCAAAGCGCTGCGCTGGATCGGCGGCACCTACTCGACCATCGTTCGCGGCGTGCCGGAACTGCTCTGGGTACTCTTCATCTATTTCGGTTCGGTCACCCTGATGAGCAAGCTGGGCGACCTGATCGGTGTTCCCGGCCTGGAACTCAGCGCCTTCGCCGCCGGCGTCATCGCCCTCGGCCTGTGCTTCGGCGCCTATGCCACGGAAGTGTTCCGCGGCGCGCTGCTTGCCATTCCCAAAGGGCACCGTGAAGCCGGCATGGCCCTGGGCCTGTCCAAGGGCCGGATCTTCTCGCGGCTGGTCCTCCCGCAGATGTGGCGTATCGCCCTGCCCGGTCTGGGCAACCTGTTCATGATCCTGATGAAGGACACTGCGCTGGTGTCGGTGATCGGCCTGGAAGAAATCATGCGCCAGGCGCAGAACGGCGTGACCACCACCAAGGAGCCCTTCACCTTCTACGCGGTTGCCGCCTTCATCTACCTGGGGCTGACCATCGTGGCCATGACCGGCATGCACTTCCTGGAAAAACGTGCAGGGCGCGGCTTTGCGAGGGCCAACTCATGAATTGGGAAGTCATCATCAAATGGCTGCCACGTTTGGCCCAGGGCGCCACGCTGACCCTGGAACTGCTGGCCATCGCGGTCATCCTCGGCCTGATCGTCGCCATACCGCTGGGTATCGCCCGCTCCTCGCAACGCTGGTACGTGCGGGCACTGCCGTATGGCTACATCTTCTTCTTCCGCGGCACGCCATTGCTGGTGCAGCTGTTCCTGGTCTACTACGGCCTGGCGCAGTTCGACGCGGTGCGCAGCAGCTCGCTGTGGCCCTACCTGCGTGACCCGTTCTGGTGTACCGCACTGACCATGACCCTGCACACCGCCGCCTACATCGCCGAGATCCTGCGCGGCTCGCTGCAGGCCATCCCGCGGGGCGAGATCGAAGCGGCGCGGGCGCTGGGCATGTCCCGGGCCACTGCGATGATCCACATCCTCCTGCCGCGCGCCGCACGCATCGGCCTGCCGGCGTACAGCAACGAAGTGATCCTGATGCTCAAGGCCAGCGCCCTGGCCAGCACCGTCACCCTGCTGGACATCACCGGCATGGCCCGCACGATCATCGCCCGGACCTACATGCCGGTGGAGATCTTCTTCGCGGCAGGCGTGTTCTACCTGGTGATCTCGTTCGTCCTGGTGCAGGCGTTCAAGCTGCTGGAGCGCTGGCTGCGTGTGGATGCCGCGCACGGTCGCTGATATCAAGGTCCCCGCTCCCCCAATCGTGGGAGCGGGTTCACCCGCGATTGGCCGTGCCTGCCCACCACACCTCTTCAAAAACACCCTGGCCTCAGTCCCATGTCCCACCTGGAAAACACCCAACTCCTCCCCCGCTTCCAGGCCCTGGACCAATTCCTCCGGGAACACCGCAATCTCTGGCACCCGCGCCCCTTCACCAGCCTGCAACTGCCCTGGGAGATCGATCACCCAGGCCTGTCCGACTGGCTGCGCAACCAATCCCTGGACCACGCCGAATGCGCCCACAACGACCCTTGCAGCGTCCCGGCCCCGGCGCCTTATCCACAACTGGCCGCCCGCGCCCGCGAGCTGGCGGCACTGGATGACTTATCCACAGTTCCCTTGCCGCCAGCCAACCCGCGCCTGAACGTCGATGTCCCCGGCCGCAAATGGCAGCAGATCGAAGCCTTTGCCGCCCACCTCGACTTTGCCCGGCGTCCTGTGCACTGGCTGGACTGGTGTTCCGGCAAAGGCCACCTCGGCCGCCGCCTGCTGGGCACCGGGCAACAGCTGACCTGCCTCGAATACGATCCGGCCCTGGTTGCCGCAGGAGAGCACCTCAGCCAGCACCACCACCTTCCGGCCGAGCACCGTTTGCAGGACGTAATGGCCGCCAGCACCGCCGAGCACATCACCGCCGCCCACACACCGGTGGCCTTGCATGCGTGCGGCGACCTTCATGTCCGCCTGATCCAGCTCGCCGCGGCCAAGGGCTGCGCACAACTGGCCATCGCCCCCTGCTGCTACAACCGCACCGCGGGCCCGCACTACCAAGCGTTATCCACAGCCGCTCGCGCTTCGACCCTTCAACTGGACCTCGACGACCTCGGCCTGCCGCTCAGCGAAACCGTCACCGCGGGCAACCGCGTCCGCCGCCAGCGTGATCAATCGATGGCCTGGCGCCTCGGCTTCGACCTGCTGCAACGGCAACTGCGCAACAGTGACGACTACCTCCCCACACCATCGCTGCCCAGTGCCTGGCTGCAGAAGCCCTTCACCGAGTACTGCCAGCAACTCGCCGCGCTCAAGAACATTTCAATAAAGGAAGGAATCGACTGGCCCGCGCTCGAAGCTGCCGGCTGGCAACGCCTGGCGCAGGTCCGCAACCTCGAACTGGTGCGCAACCTCTTCCGCCGCCCGCTGGAACTATGGCTGGTGCTCGATCGTGCGCTCTACCTGCACGAACAGGGCTACAACGTCCGGCTCGGCACCTTCTGCCCACACTCGCTCACCCCCCGCAACCTCATGCTGCTGGCCGAACAACCTGTGGATAAGTCTGTGAGCAACTTCACGGTTTCCGTTTGATAGCGCGCCGGGTTTAAGCGCAAACCCGAACTGCACGATTTTTCCGACCCGGCCAAACACCTGAGAAAACAGCCGTTTGCGCCGGCGTCAATGCGGCGGTGTAGCGCAGCTGCATGGAAAGCAAGGAGTTGATGTGGTTTGTGCATAAGCGTTAAAGCGAATTAGACGGGGGTTATTCAGATCGGGTTGAGCGGGAGGTCACCTGGCGCAGGCTGCGGTGTCGCGCAAAGCACAGTTCCAAGCCCGACGCGGACACTGTGGGAGCAACTGTCTTGCTTAATGTCCAAAAACTGGCGCGTTCCCTGTGGGAGCTGGCTTGCCAACGATTGCAATGCCGAATCCCCCACCAAGACCCCGCCAAGCCAGCGCCCCGCTTGACCCGAGCCCAACCTCCACAACCACCACAAACCAGGTAGGAGCGAGGCTCGCCCGCGAAGGACCGCAAAGCGGTCCCCAAACCCACCACCACCCGCGCTGGAAACACCCAACCCAACACGCCAAAAGCCCCGATCTACGGGGCTTCTGCCAGGATTTCGAGGAAGTGGTTTACAGAACCAAACCGATCGCTATAATAGCGCGCCTACTGCCGGTATAGCTCAGATGGTAGAGCAACTGACTTGTAATCAGTAGGTCCCGGGTTCGATTCCTGGTGCCGGCACCATATCCAGCTCCATCGCGTTCCACCGAATGCCTTGGAAGCCCCTAAAACCCGCCCTTTGGCGGTTTTTTTCGTTCCAGGACCCTCCGTCGGGATCCAACAAAATACCCCATCCCCGGGGGTATTTTTAGGGTACAGCGTCTTGCCTGCATGGAGAACGTACCCTTATGCCACGCCTAGCCGTTCCTCTCAGCGACCTCAAATGCCGTACGGCGAAACCTCGCGAACGTGCCTACAAGCTATTCGATGGTGGCGGCATGTACCTCTTCGTGAAACCCAATGGCGTAAAAACGTGGCGATTGCGCTACTTCAAGCCCAGCGGCAAGGAAGGCACGCTGATCATCGGCAACTACCCCATCATCTCGCTGGCCGTCGCGAGGACCAAGCGCGATGAAGCCAAGGCCCTGTTGATCGACAACCTCGACCCGATGGAAGAGAAGAAGAAAGCAAAGCTAGCTGCTCAACGAGCTTCCCTGCTTTTTGAAACCGTCGCCCTGGAGTGGCACGCCGAAATGTCGCGGCGCTGGACGGAGGGACACGCCAAGACCGTCATGAGCCGGTTGCGCACCCACGTCTTCCCCCTGATCGGCCAACGCCCCATCGCTGAGCTTGATACCCATGATCTGCTTGAGGTCACTCTGCGTATCAAAGAGCGCGGCACCATGGACGTTGCCCTGCGCGTGCAAAATTATCTCTCCACCATCATGCGGGGCGCAAAGCGGGCGCGGCAGATCAGCCAGAATCCGGCGCTCGATCTGGCAGGGTCAATTCATGCCCCGCGCACCGTGCACCGCCCTGCCCTCTCACTCAACCGCCTCCCCGAACTACTCAACCGTATCGACAACTACAACGGCCGTGAGCTAACCAAGCTGGCTGTACTGCTGACGCTGCACGTGTTCGTGCGCTCCAGCGAACTGCGCTTTGCGCGCTGGGATGAGTTCGACCTGCAAAGGGCGATGTGGGAGATCCCAGACACCCGTAAGCCAATCGACGGCGTGCGCAATTCCACTCGTGGTACCAAGATGAGCGGAGACATACAGATGGTGCCGCTCTCTCCGCAAGTCATCGCGATCCTTGAACGGCTGCGCGGCTTGAGTCGCTTCTCCGAACTGGTGCTGCCCGGTGACCACAAGTACTGGAAGCCAATGTCAGAGAACACGGTTAACCAGGTGCTGCGCAACGTTGGCTACGACACATCCAAGGAGGTATGCGGGCATGGATTCAGGACCATGGCCTGTAGCGCCTTGCTGGAGTCAGGGCTGTGGACAGACGCGGCTATTGAGCGGCAGATGAGCCACAAGGAACGCAATCGCGTGCGCGCCGCCTATATCCACAAAGCCGAATTTTTAGAGCAGCGCAGGCTGATCATGGCGTGGTGGAGTAACTACATCGATGCCAACCGATCGGGGCATGTCACTCCGCATGAGTTCGCCCATCCAGCTGGCGATAACATCACCTCCTTGCCAAGTGGGCGTGGCGCATTCAGTCGTAGGTGAAACCTCCAGATCACCGTTGGCCGCTCTTTAATTCGGGTCCATCCAAACAGGGCTGCAAAGCCGCCCTGTTTGGATGGACCTCGCTTTGCAAAGCTAACAGCCGACACGAATCCTTTGGATACCACTGATTTCCACCGGTGGATAATTCCATGCACAAGCCCAGAAGCCACGAAACTCAGGGCGTTGACCAAAATTATCCACAGGCGTAGAACTGAGGTTGCAAACGCTGTCGTGGACAGCACCCAGGTGACCCGAGCCTTCAAGGTCACGCCGCTCCTGCGGTGGTTCTCCCCCAAATGGCGATTCGCATTCGGCAGCTCGCCCGGTCACCTCCCCGGTGATGGATGCCTATTTCAGATCATGGCCCTAGTGCGCCAGACAACACTTCCTACTTCGCTGCCCAGCAGCAACCTATCCGCTTGGCCGAATCTTGCGCCAACCTGCGCCCGTCTCTTTCTCCTGGAAAGAGACGGGCGCTTCTAGCACTGCTGCAGCCCTCATCGCACTTGGCTTTGCGGCTACTCCACTCGTGACAATCGGCGTGACAAACGCCGATGTCATCAGCAACAGCGCTGTAGATGATGGTGCCGCAGACCACGGAATGGACTGCACCTGACTGACAGTCAGGCATGCCCCGGTCATCGCATTGCTGCGTTCACCCGACTCAGGATCTCGCGGCACTGGTCTCGTCAGCCAATGCAGCCTCCACCCGCCCACCGGTAACGGTGCTCAGGAGGCCAGATCATGAGATGCCCTTGCTCCCGGACGTAAGGAGCCGCCAGTCCCGCGTTAGAGGACATCCCCACAGGTCGCAGGGGCCTTGATCCCTGATAACACTCAACATTCTTGGCGGGATGACGTGGGGCGAGGATCGGAGAACGGCAGATGAGATGACCGACATGGCACTGGTGGGTAGGCGCGATGGTCGTAATTTCGGCTACGGCAGGCAATTGAGCTATGCAGGGCCGCAGGCACTGAAAGACATGTTCGGCGGTGGCCATTATCCAGGCAGCTGTAGCTGAGCGGTGGCAGCGGGAATCACCTTGGAGTTGGAAGCATAAGCATCTTGATTGGTTTTTAAAACATCGTTTAGAACATCTTAGTGATGATACGCGATATTATTACCTGCTTACCGTCAGATTGATCGTTCGACGCTTGGGGTTGCCATGGATGTTCGGCCTCTGAGTAGAGAGGCCGCTCCTACCGAAACCAATTGCAATCAACTAGTAGTTGACCATGTTGGAGTTAAGAGCGTGCCGTGGATATTTTTTAGGCTGTGGCAGCGCCCGCAGCACCTTACTATCTAAGCGCTGGAGTTATAATTTTATAACCAAACCAAAGCTATATGAGCTTAGCCATGAATATTAGCTTTGCTAAGCCATGCGCAGATCAATCTTGACGATCAACGCATGACTTTAATGGAAAAGGGAATTAGTCACTCCATACTTCAATAGATATGAAAGTACAAGAGCCCTAAAACTCAAGCATTAACGAATGCCATACCCTTGCTTCGACTGAGAAAATCGGTAAGGCAGTCGGGAGGTCGCACGTACTGTGCCAGTGAAGAAAGCACATGATCAGCCATTGATGGATTCTCCAGCTTTAGCTTATAGCCGAATTGGGTGAACACATCTTTTGACAGCGCCCCATCCTCCTTTAATAGCTTAACAAACTCCCTCAAAAACAGAATCTCTTGCTTACCTCTAAATAGCATTTTAGGGCTACTTAAAGTTTCTCTGAGTTGAGGACTTTTGGCCAGAAAATCTTTAAATCTTTCCTTTTCCGCAAGCCTTGAGGAAATATATTCACTTTTACGAGACAGCTTAACCACAAGGTTACCACTTGCAAATTTTACGTCAACCTTAAAAACCTTATCAAGACTTATCTTCCTTGCACACATCTCTTTTCGGACGTAAAGGAAAACTGTATTCGCGGTAACTATTCTTTTGTTCTGATGGAACGCCTTTTGCAACCTCTCATACTCTTGAGTGATATAGTTAATTATATCAATTCGTCGAGAAACCTTGTAATTGCTTAGGCCGCACTCCCCAATAACTAGGTTTCTTATAGTAGCCGAGTCGCAATAGAGATTTTCAATAGAATACGTAGGCGTAGTGTAAACATCTGCCTCTAAAATTTTCGCATCAAAATCTCTATCAATTAAGAAAAAAACCTTGTCTCCTTTGTAAGAAGGATGCGTTCTAATTAATGACCTCAACTCAAGAACCTTTGACTTCCCTCCTACAGAAACTGCATCCCAAAGATCACCAAATATGGTTGAGATTTTTGAAGTATAGAACTTAGGATCATCTTTTCCTTCGATGATGAAAATTGCTTTATTATTGGAGCGAATGCGAGAGTACTCTAAGAAGAAAACTTCTGCATCTCCCAAGCTTTCCAGTAAATCCTCTACACGAGACCCCATCAAATCAGCTCCTTGCTGAAGTAAGATTGAAGGTCTGATGTATATTCTGTTAGCCCTGAGAATATGAATGGGCTATGGGTCATGGCAAGCAGCATAGAGCAGCTTTCACAACCTATTACATCCTTGATAAGCAATTTCTGCCACTCCACTGACAGTGACAGTTCTGGCTCATCAAACAAAATAAAATACTGATTCCCACGTTCTAATACGAGCTTTGAAAAAAGGGAAACAATTTGCTTTTCGCCAGACGAAAGCTCACCAAACTTGATCGGAAACTCACTATCTGGACTTGTGATAACCACACTAATTGAGGTGGGGTCATAAGTCATGGTTTTATTCTTGAAATATTTAGTGCAAATTTCAGAAAACCTAGTTAATGCTTTGTCCTTCTCCCGCTGCTCAAAGAAAGCGCTGTACATCTTGGAGAGGAAATACACGAGAGTGTCGTTCTTCTTTTTTGCTACTTCGCTTTTGTTTTTTACCAATGAAATTATTTTTGACTTATCAGACGGAGACAAAGATCGCCCAAATCGATTCAATACTAGTTCAATGTAGTCTGCATTACTAGTAATTATAGATCTATCTTGATCATTAACGGTCAAACCATTGACAAGACGGGTCAAGATTTCACTATTGATTCGAGACATTGAATCGTTAGATGATGTCAAAATCTCTTTCTTTATAGACTCTAACTTTTCTTCAACGTCTGTCAAGCCAAATTGGATATAGTCCTGCTCCTGCTTGTCTTTATCAATATTCAGAGATGATAGTAGATCTTCGACCCTTCGATATGTTGGCAAGTAAAGAGTTTTAAGCTTGAAGTGCTCCTCAATTTTCTGAAAAAACTCCATTTTTTTCAGATCCAGCAGAAGCGACTCTTTCTCGTCAAAGAGGTCTCTAATTGCTATAGAGCTAAAAGGATATCTTGAATCTATATGACTTGGCCTGGTTGATGAACCTGGCAAAAATATTTGGCTAATTTTTTTTCGAACGGTTTCAAACTTACTCTCTGCCATCACCACATCTATTATCTTTGAAAGCTCGTCACTGGAAACCCTCCCTGAAATATGCTTATAAGCCTTTGACTCCCAATCATACTCCATCTCGGCCTTCATTATTGATATTGGAGCAGCAGCACTGGAGAATTTAATTTCAATACTGCCAAAGTTTATTTCTCTAAGCTTTGTGATTTTCCCATTTAGAGTAGCATCGATTATTTTTAGAATGGTAGTTTTCCCTTGACCATTCTCTGACAGCAAGATTTTGTATAGCTCGTCAAACTCAAGTCTCACGTTTTTGTAACCGTGAAGTTTTGTTATTGTGAAATATTCTATAATGGGAGCCATGGATACTTCCTTAGTGATGGCGTGTTTATCAACAGTTGAATTAGCTATTTTTGCCGTCTGTATATTTTTAAACGTATCAGGCCTGCATAGTTTCCGAGTCAACAGGGTTTGCTCAGCTGATCCAGAAGTCGCCGTATGATGGCCTAACGATATTGCTCAAGGAAGAGATCGTCAGTTTTTTTTACGCGAGCAACCCTGTGTACACCGCATTTTGCTCAGAAATCGAACAGTGGACGCTTTCCCACATAGAAGATCGCTATGAGTTCGACAGAAAGAGGCTTGGTTAGGGAGAGGGAATGGGTCATTTCAGCGACATATTCAGAATCCCCACGTCAAGCGCTTACTCCTAATTTCATAGCGTGTGGCCGGGCTCTGCCGTTCTCGAATGGTTTCACCGAAGGGGGGCATAGCAGCATCTACCTCTGCGAATCCTACGACCTGCCACTGATCAGACGTAGCACAGGGTGATCTCCCTCCGTAACTTTTATCTGAGTTGGCAACCAGCAACACCCCGATTCGATTCCACCAAAGGCCATAACTAGCTGATTTTTTTATAGATACCCTATGAGGTACGCCAAAAAATCCACCAAATTCCAGCCCCGCGAATCCACTACCCTCACAGCAAGAAACCGTTCGTCTGGTGCCGCACCATACAGAACGAAGCCCTTGCAGCAATGCAGGGGCTTTGTTGTTTCTAGGGTTTGGAACTTCCCTGGAAGCGACCACATCGCTGCGATAAGG
Source organism: Pseudomonas bharatica (assembly GCF_048586865.1). Taxonomy (NCBI): domain Bacteria; kingdom Pseudomonadati; phylum Pseudomonadota; class Gammaproteobacteria; order Pseudomonadales; family Pseudomonadaceae; genus Pseudomonas; species Pseudomonas bharatica. Next base: position 79,999 of record NZ_JBMAWR010000018.1, read on the forward strand.
CCAACACAGCCTCATCTTCATTGACAGATCAAACATCCTGCCTTCGCGCCTACCCGTTACAATTTCACATCAGCGCGACGTTGACGGGCTCTTACACCTACCTAAAATGCCCCCCAACACACCCGCCAAGCCTAGGTTGACCAACTCAGCAGGCTCAAATCGTGGTTTTTTTTCTGCCTGGAGAAAACTACATGAGGCCCTTCCACAAGCCGGCCCTCAGCGTAGAACAGCAATTGGAACTGCTAAAGCAACGAGGCCTGCACGTCGCCAATGATGATCGGGCTAGGCGCTTTGCTGCATGCATTGCCGACACCGGTAAGCCTCGGTCCAGCCCCTCAAGCCAGCAGAGCCGATGATGGAAAGCGCCCCTAAAGAGGACAGATTTCATCACGTCGTGGTCGCTGCGACGAAGGACTCCCTTGAGCGACTTCCAAAAGATGCAGCCTCCCAGTTCGCCTATGCGTTCTGGTACGAAAACGATGCCATGTGCGAGTCCGTCGAAAAAAGGCTGAACACGCCCGGTCTGCCCCCAGTCCGGAAACGCCGGCTTATGTATCTGGTTGACCGGCTACGCCGCTTCCCTTGCCTGACACCTGAACAAGCCTCCAGAATGAAGGACTTCGTTTCCCGCTGGAGCAAACTCTCACAAGACGTCAGCCGCAAGGTTTCCAAAAGAGCCGCCACCACCAACCCTTATGACAAGCTCGCGGCTACCTGGGGACTGGAAGAGAACGTAAGCCATGTCATGAACATGGTTCTTGAACTTCAAACCCGACACTTCGTCGATGAGCATAATTTACCGAGCGGGTACTCCAAGCTGGAAAAGCATTAGTCCTGCTTGTCTGGGCACCACAGCAAGACGGTGTCTGCACCTATCTTGATAGCCAGCGTCTGCCACTCGAAGCCCATCCCATCCCTTAGGCTCTTCCACTTGAACTAATCGACCACGCCCAGGGCTAACTCAGTATCGACAGTCTCTCAGCCCAGAAAAATGACCGCTTTCGACTGGCCCCGCATGCTCCTCGACGACCACCCCCTGCCCTTCCTCGGCGAAGTAATGGTCCGCACCCTGCTGGCCTACGCAGTGGTGTTCATCTTCCTCAAGGTCGCCGGCCGCCGTGGCGTGAAGCAGCTGTCCCTATTCGAACTGGTGGTAATCCTGACCCTGGGCTCGGCCGCCGGCGATGTGACCTTCTATCACGACGTGCCGATCCTGCCGGTGCTGATGGTGTTCGTCGCCATGGGCATCGCCTACCGACTCACTACCCGCCTGTTGAGTCGCTATCACCGCCTGCAATGCTGGTTGGAAGGCGAGCCTTTCATCCTGATCCGGGACGGACGCTTCGAACTGGAGACATTGAACAAGGGCAATATCGCTCACGACGAATTCCTCATGGAACTGCGTCAGGGCGGAGTGGAACACCTGGGTCAGGTGCGCCTGGGCATCGTCGAGATCAACGGCGGCGTCAGCCTGTATTTCTATGACAAGGACGAAACCCGCCCCGGCTTGCCCGTCTTGCCGCCGAGCCTTAAAGCCGTGCACCGGCAGCCTAAGCACGACGGCTTGCATGCCTGCTTCCATTGCGGGGAGTTGGCGACGCTGCAAGCAGGCCAGAACCTCCCATGTCCTCGCTGCTCAGATCAGTGCTGGGTGCAGGCGTTGAGCAATGCTAGAGCCTGAAGAAGCCCAAACGTCAGAGCGCTTTGACAACCTGCTCCTTGGCGGATAACCTTTTATCTTAAATTTTAGATAATTCAGGTGGGCCGCCCAATGGCGCTTCAATTCCACGAAAGTCCTTTCCACGTCACTCATGACGAAAAAACGGCCAGCAAAATGGCCTTGAAGATGGACCTGTCGATCTTCATCACTGACTGCATCAAAAAAATGGGCCTCAAGCAGAGTGAGGCCGCAACCAGGCTAAACGTGACCCAGTCTCGTGTATCCGAACTGGCCAATGGCAAAATCGAGAAATTCACGCTGGACGCCATGATGGACATGCTCGACAAGCTCGGATTCCGAACCAGCTTCACCGGCCCTGATGACGCGGGGTCCTCCCCTCGAATCATCATCGCCCAAGCCCAGAACAGCTAAACCTTGAAGCCCATGTTTCTGAGCTCCTGCTTGAGTTCCTTCATCCGGTCCTCAGCAACCTGCATTGCATGACGGTCGGATCGGTTCGTGGTCTTCACGAACGAATGCAGCGCAACCACCATTTCAGCGTACTTCGCAACGTACACGCACCTGTGTGCGGGGCTGCCATTGATGATTAGCTCAATTACCCCTGCGCCTACTGAGGCCAAGGACTTGATCGGCAGCTCGGGGTCCTGCCCATACTGAATGCGCCGCAGATCCTTGCCGAACTCGTCCTGTATGTCTTCGGGGAGGTCCTTGTACTCACGCTCGGCAGCAGCGCTTACAAAAGCAAACTTTCTCAAAGTGACGCCTCGGGGCAGTTGCTGGGGTGCGGCTCCATTATTGAAAACCTGCCGAATAGCCTAGGTCAGGCCATATCTGCCAGACCCGCCAAATCGTCACGAGATGTCACCTGACTCAACGCCAGAAAATCCCGGAACTTAATCCCCCTCCAACCGGGCTAACTGAATACCGACACCGCGATTGTCCCGGACCTGCAAGCGAGCCCCCAAAGTGAGCGAATCCCCCCTCCTCCCCGCCGGCCTTCACTACGTCGATGACACCACCCCCGGCCTTACCCGCCGCATGTTCCGTGGCAAGTTCGCCTACTTCACCCCTGCCGGCGAGCGCGTGCGTGCGGCTGAGGAGATTGCCCGGATCAACGCGCTGGCCATCCCGCCGGCCTACACCAACGTCTGGATCTGCCCCGACCCCGACGGCCATCTGCAGGCGACCGGCCGCGATGCCCGAGGCCGCAAGCAGTATCGCTACCACCCGCGCTGGCGCGAGATCCGCGATGCCGACAAGTACGGCAGCCTGCTGGCCTTCGGCAAGGCCTTGCCCAAGCTGCGCGCTACCCTGCAACGCCACCTGGCCCGCCCCGAGCACAGCCGCGAGAAGGTGATGGCGACCGTTATCCATCTGCTCGACGAAACCCTGATCCGCATCGGCAACGCCCGCTATGCCGAGCAGAATCGCTCCTACGGCCTGACCACCCTGCGCAACCGCCATGTCGAGGTGAGCGGCAGTACCATCCGTTTCCATTTCCGTGGCAAGAGCGGCATCGAGCATGAGGTGAGCGTCAACGACCGACGCCTGGCGCGCATCATCAAGAGCTGCCTTGAGCTTCCCGGCCAGCAGCTGTTCCAGTACCTGGACGACAACGGCGAGCGCCATAGCGTGACGTCGAGCGATATCAATCGTTATTTGCAGGAGCTGACCGGTGCCGAGTTCACCGCCAAGCATTACCGCACCTGGGCCGGCAGCGCCCTGGCCCTGACCCTGTTGCGCGAGTTGGAGTGGCAGCCGGAAAGTGCTGCGAAGAAGCATGTGGTGGCAATCATCAAGGAAGTGGCGGCGGAACTGCGCAATACTCCGGCCGTATGCCGCAAGTGCTATATCCACCCGGCGGTGATCGAGGCTTTCCACGCAGGCGAACTGGCGAACCTGCGCATGGCTGCGCCCCGCAAGGGCCTGCGGGCCGAAGAAAGCCTGCTGATGCGCTTCCTGGAAAAGCTGACCGCCAAGGAAGCTTCAGAAAAGCCCACCGAGAGGTGAGCCTTCCCGTATCGCGCGGCTAGGCGCTAACCCTCAGCCGCCCCATTTCGATCCCGTCGATCACCGCATCCACCAGGCCCTTGGCCATTTCCGCCGAGTACAGCGACGAGAAGAGCAGCCCGTTCTTGGGCACGTCTTCGGCGAATTCGGTGAGTTGCTGGAGGGTGTCGTAGATCCCTTTCATCAACAAGGATGCATGGACCAGGGCGTCTTCCGTGTCGATTTCCGCACGGACAGTGAACATCGGGGTATGACCGGCCTTGCAGTGCCCGAAGGCGACCATGGCGGTTTTGCCGAAGATGGCGTGGGGTGGGTCTGGAACGATCTTGTTCATGGTGAAGCTCCCTACTGTGGTTCGATTCGCCACCCGCTTGCGACCAAACAATAGGGTGGCAACTGTACGCAGGTTGGTCGACCGGACACAGTAGGAACCCGGCAGGGCCGAAGCCCTCCTACGCACAGCTGCCATAACACGGCATTGCCCGCGTTGAAAAACGCGAGCAAAGGGAAAGTCAGGCATCTGCACGACTACTGTGAAAATCCAGGCGACCAAACCTGGGCCGCCTAACCGCAGCGACCGCGAAAGCCTACATTTCATACCGGGATCAGGCAAGGGCAGCCAACGCATACCCGCGATTGCTATTGTGAACCCACTACCGTAATCGCGGGTAAACCCGCTCCCACAGGGTATGCGTCGTGCCTTGGAACTGTTGTTCGCGCGACAGCGCAGCCTGAAAGGCAGGGCGTCCCACACTGATCGCATCGGCACTTGCCATCCTCTGTGAGCCGAATAGACTGCTTATTCGGCTCACCAAATGAGCCGATTAGCCCTCCTATTCGGCTCAGAGGCAAACATGGCCCCTACCTGGATCTGGCAACACCCCCAATGGCCAGCCTTCACCTGGCAAGCAGATCAACTCACCGACCTGCTGCGCCAATGCGTCCATCACCAGGGCCTTCTCCTGGGCAAGATGGGCTCGGTAGACGACGAGCAAAGCCGCCAGAGTATGCTCGACGCCCTCCTGCAAAACATCCTCGCCTCCTCCGCCATCGAAGGTGAAGCCCTCAACGCTGGTTCGGTGCGCTCCTCTCTTGCGCGACGCCTCGGTGTAGACGAGCCCGGGCCGACCACCGCCCGCAGCGAGGGCCTGGCGGAACTCATGCTCGACGCCATCGACCATGCCGATCAGCCCTTGACGCTGGAGCGCTTGCTGAATTGGCACGAATTGCTTTTCCCGAACCCCGGGAATCCTCTGGCACACCGCCCTATGCACATCGGCAGCCTGCGCGGCGACGAGCCCATGCAGGTTGTCTCAGGCCGCCTGGACCGCCCCACCGTGCATTTCGAGGCACCACCGCGCCTTGGCCTCGAGAAGCAACTGGCAACCTTCATCGACTGGTTCAACACCGACTCGAACACCCTCGACCCGCTGCTGCGCGCCGGCATCGCCCACCTGTGGTTCGTCACCCTGCATCCCTTCGACGACGGCAATGGCCGCCTGACGCGAGCACTTACCGACCTGGCGCTAGCCCACGGTGACCAGCAGGCGATCCGCTTCTACGCCATGTCGGCGAGCATTCTCGAACACCGCCCAGGCTACTACCGCATCCTCGAGCAAACCCAGAAGGGCACGCTGGATATCAGCGAGTGGCTGGTGTGGTTTCTGCAGATCCTCCTGGATTCGATAGGCCAGGCGCTGGGCACCATCGATCGGGTACTGCACAAAACCAGATTCTGGCAGGCGCACCGCGCAACGCCGCTGTCCGCCGAGCAGTTGAAGGTGATCAACCGGCTTCTGGACGGTGGCGCCAGGGGCTTCGAAGCCGGGATCAACGCGGCGCAGTACCAGGCGGTGGCCAAGGTGAGCAAGGCCACCGCGACCCGGCATCTGGTAGATCTGCTGGAAAAGGGTGTGCTGGAGAAACTGCCGGGCGGCGGTCGGAGCACACGCTATCGGATAGCCGGGGAAGGCTGATCAACCGGGTACACGAACTTGTAGGAGCTGGCTTGTCGGCCTCAAAGGCTGGGCTCAGAACCCGAAAACCAGCAATAACTGTCCGTACAGGTTCCCACCTGCCGTCCCCAGCTGACTCCCCCCCGCCTCGGCACTGCGCGTCGGCTTGTAATACCCCACCAACGGCAACACGCTCCAATGCTCGTCGATCGCCCATTCGGCATACACATCCAGCTCCTGCGCATCTCGATTGCCCAGGCTGCGGTCGATCGTGTCGAAGTCGTAGAACAGCGCGCCGATCTTCACGCTGTCGCTGACCGATGCCTTCACGCCAAGGTGGTGCACCCGGGTGTTGCTGTTGAACGGCCCGGCATAGTTGGACGCGACCTCGCCCTGGAACCAGGTCCCCAGCGCCCGGCCGTTGCCGTAGAACAGCGGGTCGTAGCCCTCCGAGAAGCGGCTGTAGCGGTAGTTGACGGCAGGCTTGCCGGGCAGTTGCGAGAAGGTCCAGCCCGCTTCCAGGTACCAGGCGCTTTCCTGGCTGCCGGATTTACGCTCCCAGGCATGCTCCCCGGCCAGGAACAGCTCGCTGACCCCGGCATTGCCCTGTGCGCGAACGCTGTACAGCTTCATGCCCTTGCGCTCGGGATAGAGAATGTCGGCCAGTTGCTGGTCGGTATCGCTGACCTTGATCGCGGTGAGCCCGACGGTGCCGGCCTCGGCCACATGCTCAAGGGTTGCCACGGATAACTCGGGGCTGGCCTGGGCCGGGTTGTCGGACTTGAGCCACATCAGGTCGCCGCGCCAGCCCTGCTGCCCGCCCCAGCGCAGGATGGCCGTCTGGTCGAAGGCCTTGCGCCCGGTCAGGTAGTAGGCGCCGCCGCGATTGGTTTCGCCATCCAGCAGGCCCTTGCCAATGTTCAGCGCGTCGCCGGAAATCAGGAAGCCGTCCCCGACCACCACGTTCTGCCGGCCTGCGGAAAACTCCAGCGACTCGCCGCGCCACCCGAGGTAGGCGTTCTCGATCTTGGTGGTGCGCTCGTCACCCACCGTCCAGCCCGCCGCATCGCCGTCGCCGAAGCTGGCACTGCTGACCCAGTCGAGCCCACCGAAGACCTCGCCCGTGGCGATCCCACGTCGCTTGAATTCAAGCCCGTATTGCAGCGTGGCCTCCTGCCAATCGACACTGCCGGCCTCGCGCACACCGGTTTGTGCATAACTTTCCCGGCTGTGGAAAACCCCGACAGCGCCCTGCACCTTGGCGGACAGTTCGGTATCGGCGTCCTCGTACAGTGTCACCGCACCCGCCATGGGCGACAGCGCCAGCAGCAGCGGCAGGGATGCTTGTAGTTGTTGTTTGCGCATCGTCAGTCCCCAGGAAAGGTCAGGCAGGAATTTCGCCTTCGGCGTACATGTCGGCGACCACACGCCACTGGCCCTCGACCAGGCGCCAGACGAACAGGCTCTTCATCGAAAACGCCTCGCCTTCCAGCGGCAGCACGCGCCAGGTCACCCAGGTGTAGGCGGCGCTTTCGCCCAGCCCGGTGACACGGTCGATACGGATCGAGGCACCACGCGAGTCATTGACCAGCGCAGCCAGCAGTTCTTCCAGTTGCGCGGTACCGTGGTACAGCGCGTCGCTGCCGGCGCCGGTGATTTCGGTGTGCTCCGTGTACAGCTCGCGGACGATGGCATTGCCGTCGCGGCGTTCCCACAGGTGTTGCAGCAGGTCGAGACGGGCTTGCAGGGCATTTCTCAAGGCGACAGCAGGCATATTCGAATCCTCTCGGTCGAAGTGGGGGCTCCCTTGTGGGAGCGGTCGGAAGAAAACGTCGGCGGTCAGCGACGGCCGTTGCGGTAGCCGGCGAGCTGGTGGCTGACCTTGCCAAAGGTGCAGATCAGGTTGCGCAGGCTGTCCTTGCCGGGAATACGCGTACGCGGGATCGCACGCATCACGTCCCAATGCCGCGAGCCGCTGGTCATGCCGTCTGCCACCACCTGGCTGATGACATGGCTCGGGGTCACGCCGAAGCCCGAGTAGCCCTGGACGAAGTAGGCGTTGGGGCGTCCGGGCAGGGTGCCGATCTGCGGAAACAGGTTGGCCGTGCACTCCATCGGCCCGCCCCAGGCCAGGTCGATGCGGACCGGTTCCAGGTAGGGGAACACCTTGAGCATCAACTGTCGGTTCCACTCCTTGAGGTCGTTGGGGATGTACTCCAGCAACCGCGTGGCCGAGCCGAACAGCAGGCGGTTCTCGTTGGTTACGCGGTAATACTCGATGACCGGCCGGATATCGCTGAACGCCCCGCGGATCGGGCTGATCTGCTGGATCAGTGCCTCCGGCAGCGGCTCGGTGACCAACTGGAAGGCATAGGTGTTGATCATGCTTTTGTGCAGCTCCGGCTCCAGGCGATCGAGGAAGGCGCCGCAGGACCAGAGGATCTTCCTTGCCCGAACCGAGCCCTTGGCCGTACGGATATGGATGCTGTCGCCGTAGGTGACCTCAAGCACCGGGGTGTTCTCGTAGATCCGTCCACCCAGCCCCACCAGCGCCTTGGCCGAGCCCAGCAGCATGTTCAGCGAATGCAGGTGGCCGTTGCCCATGTGCTTCAGGGCACAGGTGTAGGCGTCCGAGCCGACGATGCTGCGCACTTCGCTGCCTTCCAGGTAGGCAATTTCATGGTTGGGGCTGAGTTGCTTGAACTCCTTTTCCCAGGCTTGCAACAGCTTCCCCTGACGCTTGTTGAAGCCGAGATAGCCGTAGCCGTGACGGAAGTCGGCGTCGATGCCGTACTTGGCAATGCGTGACTGGATAATGCTCGACCCCAGGTCGCTGATCTCGAACACCGCCTGCAAGCCCTCGTCGCCGACGCTCTTGCGGATCTTCTCCAGATCGTGGCCGATGCCGGCCATGATGTGTCCGCCGTTGCGCCCCGAGCCGCCGAAGCCCAGGTAACGCGCCTCCAGCACGACGATATCGGTGACGCCCCGCTCGGCCAGTTCCAGGGCGGTGTTGATCCCGGAAAAGCCGCCGCCGATCACTACCACTTCGGCGTCCAGATCCTCCTCCAGATCGGGAAACTTCAGGTCGTATTTGCGGGTTGCGGTGTAGTAGGTGGTAGGAGTTTCGACGGACAGCATGGGTTCACCTTGTTCTTGTCATGCAGCAAAGGGTTATCGGGACATCGCACCCTGGCCGGCCTGGCGATCCTGCAGGCGGCGAATGGCGTAGAGCACCAGCGAGAGCAGCAGCACACCGATGCCGGTGGCCACTTCCTTGAGCCCGCCATAGCCGGCCAGCTCGGCGGAGGCGGTGCCGACCACCACCACGACGCCGGTGAACAGGCTGAGCACCCAGGCCAGCGGGATCCAGCCACGGCCCAGGCGCACGGGCCGCGGCAGGTCCGGAGCGTCGTGGCGCAGCAGGATGAAGCCGGAAAGCGCAAAGAAGATCGCCACCAGGTAGCCGATATTGGCCGTGACCAGCATGGCCAGCGGTGACGACAGCAGGAAGATCATCGCCAGGTTGAGCACCACCGCCACGCTCATGCAGCGCCCCGGCACCTGGTGCTTGTTGAGGGTACCGAGCTGACGGATGGTCAGGCCTTCCAGGGCCATGCCGTAGAGGGCGCGGGAGCCGTCGGCCAGGGCCGCATTGAGGCCCATGAACAGGCCGACCAGCAGGGCGACGATGAAGAAGTCGCTGAAGCCGCTGCCGACCACGGCATTGAAGGCATCGATGTAGAAACCGCTGGGGTTGGCCAGGGCGGTTTCCCGGTCCACCAGCCCGCCGAGGCCGAAAGCGACGGCGGCGAACACCAGCACGGTATAGGTGCCGGAGGTCAGCAGGGCCAGGCGCATATCGCGCTGGCTGCGATACTCGGGGCCGAAGGCCGCGCACATCTCGGTGCCGTAGGCGCTCCAGCTGACCAGGAACAGCCAGACCAGCGCAGTGCGCCAGAAACCCCAGTCCAGCATCAGCGGCTCGTCCAGCGCGTGGCGGAAACGCTCGAAGCTCCAGCCGTCGCCGAATACCGGCGACACCGCCAGCACCAGGATCGGCACCAGCAACAGCGCGCCCATGTACCTGGACACCGACGCCGCCATATGTACGCCGAGGCGGTTGAACTGCCAGAACACCAGCAGCAGGCCGGCACCGATCAGTTGCGCCAGGCCGACACTGAGCGGGCCGAAGCTGTAGCTCCAGGTCTGGCTGGCGAACCACTGCGCCTGGATCAGCGCACCGGCACTGACGCTGACGATCGACAGCACCGCCGACCAGCCCAGCCAGTAGCCGAAAGAGGCCAGCGGGCCGACCAGGGTGCAGCGCCGGCGCCAGCCTTCGGTGGCGATCATGGCGATGCCGCCGGGTTTGTCCGGGAACATCGCCGTGACTTCGAGGAAGATCCAGTTCTGGCAGGCGCCGATGGCTGCCGAACCGACCCACAGCGCCAGGGCGCCCAGCGGGCCAAGAACGCCGAGGGCGAAGCCGAAGGACGCGAAAATGGAGCCGGACACCGCCATCGACAGGGCGAAGGCGTCGGTCCAGCGCAAGGTTTGCTGCAAATGCTGGCTGTTGTTGTTATTCATGACCGATTACGCAGTGACGGAAGATGAGCCCCGATTAAAGGCCCTTCGCCGCGTTGCCACCACTGCTCACAGCGCCAGACGCTTGGCTTGCCGTGCCAGCGGTCGTGGCGCGCGGCAGCCGGCTTGCCAAAACAATTAACATGTTAGTAAATGTGAAAAAGCTTCGGCGCCAGCCCGGACGGCGCACCACAAGAAAAACACCGGTTCCAGCCGGCCCGAGGTGAAGCATGAATCTGCAGCACGCCAATCTGTTCCAGGGGCGCGAGGGTTTCGAGGTCTGGCACGGTGATCTTGCCAGCAGCTGCGGGACCTTCCATGTCGAACCGCCCGCGGCCCCCATCAACCGCTTCCGCGGTGCGGTGACAGCGCTGGACAGCCAGCGCAGCCACATCGAAGGTGCGCGCATCACCAGCAACTGCTCCCACGTGCACCGCTCGCTGCGAGATATCCGCGGCGACGACAAGGACTTCTTCTACCTGGTGATGCAACTGAGCGGCGAAGCACTGATCCGTCACTGCGACCAGGAAACCCGCCTGGGCCGTGGCGACCTGGTGCTGCTGGACGTGGCGCGCCCCAGCGACTTCTACTTTCGCGGGCTGAGCGACCAGGTCTCGGTGATCCTGCCGCGCGCCGAGGTATTGCAGCGCTTCAGGGAATCACGCCTGCGCCTGAACCAGCGCATCGACGCCAGGTCGGCAATCGGTGGCATGAGCGCGATGCTGATGAGCCAACTGATGGACAACCGCGACCTGGCCAGCACCGAGGCGGAAGCGGTGCTGGACGCCATCCTAGCCCTGCTGCGTCCGGTGCTGGCGCCGCGCCAGGACGCGCCGCTCATTGCACCGCCACCGGCATTGATGACCAAGGCCAAGGCCGTGATCGAACGGCACCTGGCCGATGAAAGCCTCAGCCCGGAACGCATCGCCACGGCGGCGGGAACCTCGGTGCGCAATCTTCACCGGCTATTCGCCCAGCACGAGACCAGCGTCGGCCGCTACATCCTCGAACGGCGGCTGAGCCGCTGCGCGCAGGCGATCCTGCAGAGCGAGGTGAAGATCACCCATATCGCGCTGAGTTGGGGATTCAAGGACCTGAGTCACTTTTCCCGAGCGTTCAAAAGTGCGTTCGGGGTGTCGCCGAGTGAGTATCGGGGGCGGCGGGGGTAGTCGGCATCCAGTGACAGCCAGTTATCCACCGAAGGACTGGATGAGCTCTTGTTGGCCTAATCGCTGGCAAGTCGGGGCGCCGAAACGCAGCTCCCACAGGTCCAGCGGTGCACGCCACCCTGTGGGAGCTGGCTTGCCAGCGATCAGGCCCTTCCAGACAACGTAAATCTCTCTGTCCAAAACAAAAAAGGGGCCGCATCAGCGGCCCCTTTCCTACCCAAAAACCAGAATCAGAAGATGCTGATCGGGTACTCGACGAAGATACGGACTTCGTTGCCGTCGTCGTTGTAGCCGTTGACGCGGACGTTGTCCGAAGTCCGCAGCCAGGAACCACGCAGTTTCACGCTCAGGTCCTTGGCAGGGCCTTCCTGTACTACGTATTTGACCTGGTTGAAGATCTCGCGCTCGGTGCCTTCGCCGAAGCCGTGGGTGTTGATGTTGTCACCACGCACGTAGGCGATGTTGTAGGTCAGGCCCGGTACGCCGACGGCGCTGAAGTCGAAGCCGTAGGCGATCTGCCAGGAACGCTCGTCTTCGGCGTTGAAGTCGGACCAGTAGGAGTTGGCCAGGTAGATGGTCGAACCACCATCACCCACGCCGCCGCCATTCTGGTACCAGCCGTACTGGTAGCCGGTGCTGCCGGTGCTGCGCTGGTGCGCCAGGGTCACCGAGTGAGGGCCGAAGGCGTAGGTGGCCGCCAGGCTCCAGATGGTGTTGTCGTCACCGGTCAGGCCGGCCTTCTGCACGTACTTCTTGTCGATGTCCGACTTGTAGCCGTTGAAGTCCAGGGTCAGCGACTGGTCCTTGGCGATGGCGTGAACGTAGTTCAGGCCCAGGTAGTGCTTCTTCAGCACGTCTTCGACATCGGAGGTGTACAGCGAGGCGGTCAGGTTCGGCAGGAACTTGTAGCTACCGCCGAACACGTTGATCGACTTCAGGCCGCTGTCACGCTGCTCGGTGGACTTGCGCGCTTCGCGGGTATAGCGACCGGCGTTCAGCTCCAGGCCTTCGATTTCCTTGGAGTTGATCGAGGTACCGGTGTAGCTCTCTGGCAGCAGACGGGCATCGTCGTATTGCAGGACCGGCAGCGATGGCATCTGGTCGCCGTACTTCAGCACGGTGTTGGACACGCGGAACTTGACCGCTGCGCCGCCACGGGCGATGTCGTGCTGGGCGTTGCCGCTGTCGCCACGCTTGAAGAAGTCGATACCGCCGCCGCTGTTGTGACCGCTACCGCCGTCCAGGCGCACGGCGTACAGGCCGAAGGCATCAACGCCAACACCGACGGTGCCCTGGGTGAAGCCGGAGGAGAACTTGCCGATGAAGCCTTGGCCCCACTGCATTTGGTCAGGGCTGCCGTGCTTCTTGTCACGGTTCATGTAGGCATTGCGCAGCAGCAGGGTGGCGCTGCTGTCTTCGACGAAGCCCTTGGAAGCTTCCTGGTCGTTGGCCATTGCTTGGGTAGCGGCCATGAGCCCCAGTGCGAGCAGACTGATCCGGGTTTTCAACATCTTGTTTTCCTTATTACGTGATTTGGTACGCACTGCAGCCAAACGCCAGAACCACGCCCCCTGCGTGGGTTGACGCTCACGGACTGAAAATGAAAGGCCCGCATGCGAGTGATCGCAGCGGGCCTTTTATTATTAGTGTCTTGGCCGAACGGCCTGCAGGCGCAGGGGCCGAATCCTAGCCGCGGGCGGAATGCCATGTCAAAAGTTCGTGAAGAGCTGATGACAAAATTCATGTTTTCCGCCGTTTTTCTCGGAAATTCCGTGATAACAGACGCGGAATTCGCCACAGGGTCCGTCAGAAATCGCCGTTGCGGATTGACTCAGGACGCCCATGAAAAAGGGCGATGCCTCCCCGGCATCGCCCTTTCTTCCTGCTGCAAACCGCGCCCTTCAGCCGTGCCAGATACCCGCCAGCGCATCGAGCTCCGCTTCGCTGATCAGGCCGGCGGGATAACGCTCCGCCAGCAGCCGCCGTGGATCGGTCTTCCTGACCCGGATTGGTCCATTGTGTTTCAACCACTGCGCAAGTACCTGGAGCGCTTCATGGTTCATGACTGTCGGGTGCGAAGCCAACTCACGTGCAGTATTCATTTCACACGTACTCCCCAGAGCGTGAGTTGAGCAAACTACTCAAGATTTATGACAAATCCGTGGGATACCACGGGCCGTCCATCTTGTTACCGCTTTCCAGCTTTCGAATTAATACAAAAGCTATGCCACGCACCAAAGCCGCCTGTCGCCCAGGCATAAAAAAACCCGTCGTAAGACGGGTTTTTTCTAACGTCGAATCAGCGACGTGCCGGCGCCGGCTGTTGCTGGGTCAGGCAGTGGATGTTGCCACCGCCCAGCAGCAGCTCACGGCCAGGCACCATGACGACCTCGTGTTCCGGGAACAGGCGCGCCAGGATCGTCCGGGCCTCGGCATCGGCCGGGTCGTCGAAACTCGGGGCAATGATGCCGCCATTGACGATCAGGAAGTTCACGTAGGAACCGGCCAGCCGCGAGGACGGGCTGCGCTCCTGGCTACCCGCAACCATGTCTACGCCATCGCACTCGTCCTGGGTGGCGTACATCGGCCCCGGAATAGGCATCTTGTGCACCACGAACGAACGCCCCTTGGCATCGCGCTGGCTTTCCAGCACCGCCATGGCCGCACGGCAACGGCTGTAGTTGGGGTCATTGGAATCATCGGTCCAGGCCAGTAACACTTCGCCCGGGCTGACGTAACAGCAGAAGTTATCGACGTGGCCGTCGGTTTCATCGTTGTACAGACCGTCCGGCAGCCAGACGATGGTGTCCACCGCGAGGTTGTCGCGCAGGATGGTTTCGATCTGCTCGCGGTTCAGGTGCGGGTTGCGGTTGGCATTGAGCAGGCATTCCTCGGTAGTGATCAAGGTGCCTTCGCCATCGACGTGGATCGAGCCGCCTTCGAGCACGAAGCCCTCGGTGACATACCGCGCGGTGCGCTCCAGCCCCATGATCTTGCCGGCGACCTGCTCGTCGCGGTTCCAGGGCGCATAGAGGCCGCCGTTGAAGCCGCCCCAGGCGTTGAAGCCCCAGTCCACGCCACGCACTTCGCCGCTGTCGTTGATAACGAAGGTGGGGCCGGTGTCACGCACCCAGGCGTCGTCGTTGCTCAGTTCGACCACACGAATATTCGGCTCGTCGCCCAGGCGCGACACGGCATTCTCGTACTGCGCAGCGGACACGCCGACGGTCACCGGCTCGAAGCGGGCGATGGCCTTGGCCACGGCAGCGTGGGCAGCCTGGGCCGGCTTGCCGCCCAGGCGCCAGTTATCCGGACGCTCTGGCCAGATCATCCAGACCTGGGTTTGCGGTGCCCATTCGGCAGGCATATGGAAGCCATCGTCACGGGGGGTAGAGGTCAAGGTCTTCATGGGGCGCACCTGGGTGGATGATCGAGTGAGCGAATTTATATCCGATAAATATCGATAATGAAAGCCATGAAACAAAATCCACACACATAAAAAAGCCGGTTAAACCGATAAGAATCGGCTTAACCGGCTGCGATTCACGCTCTAGAGGTCTTCTGACAACACCCGGGCAATGCTGTCCACGAAGAAGTCGACGCTTTGACGAGTGGTGCACATCGGCGGCTTGATCTTGAGGATATTCAGGTAATCCCCAGTGGGCTGCATGAAGATCCCCAGGTCACGCAGGCGATTGCACAGGGTCATGGTCTCCTCGGTTGCCGGCTCCAGGGTGTCGCGGCTGCGTACCAGTTCCAGGCCGAGATAGAAACCGGAACCATGCACTGCGCCAGCCAGCGGATATTCATCGACCAGTTGCTGCAGCCGCGCCTTGAAGTATCCGCCCACGTCACGGGCGTTTTCCCACAGCCCCTCCTCGGCCATCACATCCAGCACTGCCATGCCGATGCGGCAGCTCACCGGGCTGCCGCCGGCGGAGGAGAAGAAGTAGCCCTCGGCTTCCAGTGCTTCGGCGATGGCCCGGGTGGTGATCACCGCACCCAGCGGATGACCGTTGCCCATGCCCTTGGCCATGGTGATGATGTCCGGCACCACGCCCTGCTCCTCGAAGC
This sequence comes from Pseudomonas bharatica, assembly GCF_048586865.1. Classification (NCBI taxonomy): domain Bacteria; kingdom Pseudomonadati; phylum Pseudomonadota; class Gammaproteobacteria; order Pseudomonadales; family Pseudomonadaceae; genus Pseudomonas; species Pseudomonas bharatica. The sequence continues at coordinate 95,475 of NZ_JBMAWR010000018.1, forward strand.
CCCAGAAATACTCGCCCATGCGCCCGTAGCCGACCTGCACTTCGTCGGCGATGCATACCCCGCCGCGCTCGCGCACCCGGGCATAGACCTGTTGCAGGTAGCCCGGCGGCAGCGCGATCCCGCCCGCATTGCCATACACCGGCTCGCAGATGAAGCCGGCCAGCTGGCGGCCGGTGGCGTCCACTTCGGCCAGGGTCGCCTCGACGTCGCGCACATAGTCGGCGGTGCTGTCGCTGCCTCGGTACTTGCCACGGTAGGTGTTCGGCGCGGTGACCGGGTGCACCCACTGCGGCCGGGTGGTGAGGGCCTGCGGGTTGTCGGCGATGGACGTCGAGATGGCATCGGTAGCCACCGACCAGCCGTGGTACGCCTCGAGCACACTGAGCATGTCGCGCCCGCCGCTGGCGGCCCAGGCCAGGCGGATCGCCAGGTCGTTGGCTTCGGTGCCGCTGTTGACCAGGAACACCCGGTCCATGCCCTTGGGCGCCAGGGCCAGCAAGCGCTCGGAGAACTCGGCGATGGCTGCGTAGTGGAAGCGCGAGTTGGTATTGAGCAGCGACCATTGCCGGGCCGCCTCGCTGACCATGCGCGGATGCCCGTGGCCAAGTACCGCGACGTTATTGAGCATGTCCAGGTAAGACCGGCCCTGCAGGTCGATCAGGTAGTTGCGCCAGCCGCGCTCGATCTGCGGTGGCTGCTGGTAATAATGCTTCTGCGAGCGGGCGAAGCTGGCGTCGCGGCGCGCCAGCAGGGCCTGCGGATCGCCAGGTGACGGGGCATCGCAATCGAAGCCGAGCAGCGCCGCCGGCGAGGGGCAGACAGTCCGCCAGGCGCTGGCCCGGGACGGCACGACAAACGCCGGCGGACGCAGGCCGGGAACCCGGCACAGCTGCACGGTGAGCGTACCTTCGACCTGGCCCAGCGGCTGGCCGGCTTCGACCACCTGCCCATCGCTCAGCCCATTGCCACAGCCCCACAGCCACAAGCCGGCCTGCGCGCCTTGCAGGCAGCCGGCATTCGGCCCGCCGACCTGCCAGGTCCCGGCGAACGGGGCCCGCACCTCGGCACCCGGCTCCAGGAGCAACTCCACCTGCAAGGCGAAGGTTTCCGGCTCGCGCGGGTCGTCGATATGGGTACGGGACAAGCGGTACTGGCCATACAACGACGAGGCCGGTGCCGGCTGTTGCAGCAGCAGTTGCCGGTCGATACCCGGTGTTTCCCAGTTGCCGGCGCTGTAGTGCTCGCTGAGCACGCCAAGGTCGAGGCGAGTCACCGCCTGGCCGACCAGGCCAGGCAGCAGCGGCGTGCAGCCATCCAGGTCGAGCCCCACCGGCTCCAGGCCCACGCTCTGCAGGATCGCCGCCTCCATCAGCTCGAAGGGTACGCTGTCGGCGACGTCGAAGATTTCCCACTCATGGACCAGGTTGTCGCGGATATAAGCATTGCCCGGCTCCACGCCCAGTTGCTGCTCGCTGCTTAGTACCAGCACGGCGGCACGGGCGACCACCAGCGGCCAAAGCGCCTTGAGTTCGGCCTCGGTCAATGGATTGATGGCGTGATAGGCGGCCACCGCCGGAAGGATGCGCAGCGGGTCGCCCTCGGCATGATGCAGCAGCGCCGCGCAGGTCACCGACAGGTCGGCGATGCGCCAGGTATGCAGCAGATCGCCGAAGTCGATCACGCCTTGCAGTTGCCACTGCCGCTCGGCATCACGCTGCCAGACCACATTGTCGTCGGTGATATCCAGGTGCACGGCCTGCGCCGGCAAGTCGTCCCGGACCTGCGCCAGCACCTCGTGCGCCCGGGCCGACGCGGCCTGCAGGCGCGCCTTGCGCGGCCCCTCGGCCAGTACCGGCAACAGGTGACCGACCAGAGCCTGGGCATGCCGTGGGTCCCATTGCAGGGTGCGATCCAGCCCTGGGTGGCTGAAACCGGCCAGGGCCTGGCCGACACGGGCGCACAGCGCGCCCAGTTCTGCGACCAGGCGCGGGTCGATGTGCTTGAGGCGGGTGAGGGTCTGGCCGTCGATGTAGTCCAGCAACCGGGCACGCACCTTCTGGCCGTCGATATCCAGCGACAACAACTGCTCGCCGGACACCGCAGCACGCACCCCGGGCACCGGCACGCCACGCTCGCGCAGGTAGCCCAGGGCCGCGTGCTGGGCCTCCAGCTCCTGCGTCGAGTATTCGCCGTGGCAAACCTTGAGCACAAAGCGCCCCTGGTCGCTATCGACCCGGAAGTTCAGGTCCTGCTGGCTGCCCAGCGCCTGCAACCCACCGTCCAGCCCATAGTGCTGGTTGAGCAAGGCGCGGGCCTGGCGTTCGCTGAGGGTCGGGCAAGGTTGGCTGGCGCGTTGGACGAGCGTGCTGAGGGGCATGGCGGAGACCTCGGTTTTTTTGCGGCTTATATCGCCATTTGCACTGACATTACGCAAGGGGGGTGGTTAAAATTCCGCACAATTTAGCGCCCTTCGTTGAATAAAACGCGACAAAGCGGTTATCCAGCGCAATGTGCTTGCACGGATCGGTGCCTACACACAAGCTATGCACCTTTTTGCTCAATGTCAGTTATGGAAGAAAGGCAGCCCGACATGCGAATTCTCATCACCGGTGGAGCCGGTTTCATTGGTTCGGCACTGGTGCGCCACCTGATCAACAACACCGACCACGAAGTGCTCAACCTGGACAAGTTGACCTACGCAGGCAACCTGGAGTCGTTGACCAGCATCGCCACCAATACCCGCTACGAATTCGTCCAGGCGGATATCGTCGATCAGGCGAAGGTCAGCGCGGTCCTGGAGCGCTTCCAGCCCCATGCGATCATGCACCTGGCGGCCGAGTCGCACGTCGACCGTTCCATCGACGGCCCCTCGGACTTCATCCAGACCAACATCGTCGGCACCTACAGCCTGCTGGAGGCCGCTCGTAGCTACTGGTCGAAACTGCCGGCCGGCGAACGCGAAGCCTTCCGTTTCCACCACATCTCCACCGATGAGGTCTATGGCGACCTGCACGGCGTCGACGACCTGTTCACCGAGACCACACCCTACGCGCCAAGCTCACCGTATTCGGCGAGCAAGGCCGCGTCCGATCATCTGGTCCGCGCCTGGCACCGCACCTATGGCCTGCCGGTCCTGCTGACCAATTGCTCGAACAACTACGGGCCGTTCCACTTCCCGGAAAAGCTCATTCCGCTGGTCATCCTCAATGCCCTGGCGGGCAAGCCGCTGCCGGTCTATGGCAATGGCCTGCAGGTACGCGACTGGCTGTTCGTCGAGGATCACGCCCGCGCCCTGTTCAAGGTGGTCACCGAGGGTGCCGTCGGCGAGACCTACAACATCGGCGGACACAACGAACAAAAGAACATCGACGTGGTGCGCGGCATCTGCGCCCTGCTCGAAGAATTGGCGCCACAGCGTCCGCAGGGCGTGGCCAGCTACGCCGACCTGATCACCTATGTTCAGGACCGTCCCGGCCACGACCAGCGCTACGCGATCGACGCCAGCAAGATCGAACGCGAGCTGGGCTGGGTTCCCGAAGAAACCTTCGAGACCGGCCTGCGCAAGACCGTCCAGTGGTACCTGGATAACCTGGAATGGTGCCGCCATGTTCAGGACGGCAGCTACCAGGGACAACGCATGGGCACCACCGACTTCAAGGATTTGATTGCATGACCAAAGGTATCGTCCTGGCGGGCGGCTCCGGCACCCGCCTGCACCCCATTACCCTCGGCGTTTCCAAGCAACTGCTGCCGATCTACGACAAACCGATGATCTACTACCCGATCTCGGTACTGATGCTCGCCGGCATCCGCGAGATCCTGCTGATTTCCACTCCGCAGGACCTGCCGCAGTACCGCCAATTGCTGGGTGACGGTAGCCAGTTCGGTATCGAGATCAGTTATGCCGAACAGCCGTCTCCGGACGGCCTCGCCCAGGCCTTCCTGATCGGTGAAGAATTTATCGGCAGCGACTCGGTTTGCCTCGTGCTGGGCGACAACATTTTCCACGGCCAGGGCTTCACCACCCAACTGCTGAAGGCGGCCAGCCATGCCAACGGTGCTACCGTTTTCGGTTACTGGGTCAAGGATCCAGAGCGTTTCGGCGTGGTGGAATACGACGCCGAAGGCCGTGCCCTGTCGATCGAAGAAAAGCCCAAGCAGCCAAAGTCCAGTTATGCGGTCACCGGGCTGTATTTCTACGACAACGACGTGGTCGACATCGCCAAGGCGGTCAAGCCTTCGCCACGCGGCGAGCTGGAAATCACCGACGTCAACAATGCCTATCTGAAGCGCGGCGACCTGCGTGTCGAGCGTCTCGGCCGTGGCTTTGCCTGGCTTGACACCGGCACCCACGACAGCCTGCTGGAAGCCTCGCAGTACGTGCAGACCATTGAACATCGCCAAGGCCTGAAAGTAGCTTGCCTGGAAGAGATCGCCTTCCAGCATGGCTGGATCAGCTCAGAGCAACTGTCCGCCCGGGCAGAAGCCTTGAGCAAGACCGGCTATGGTCAATATCTGCTTGGATTGATGAGCAAGACACGATGAAAGTCACCACCAGTACGCTGCCAGAAGTTCTGATCATCGAACCGAAGGTTTTCGGTGATGCCCGAGGTTTTTTCTACGAAAGCTTTAATGAGCGGGAGTTCGCTGCACAGACCGGAGTCAGCGCTCATTTCGTCCAGGACAATCACTCGCGCTCGCAAAAAGGCGTGCTGCGTGGTTTGCATTACCAGATTGAAAATGCGCAAGGCAAAGTGGTGCGGGTCACGGCGGGCGAGGTGCTTGATGTGGCCGTGGACCTGCGCCGCAGCTCACCGAATTTTGGCCGCTGGACCAGTATTCGCCTTTCAGCGCAGAACAACCGACAGCTATGGATTCCGCCAGGATTCGGCCACGGTTTCGTGGTGCTCAGCGACGTTGCGGAGTTCCTCTACAAAACCACCGACTACTACAACCCCGAAGCCGAGCGCTGCGTGCGCTGGGACGATCCGACCCTGGCCATCGACTGGCAGATCGAGGGCGCGCCGCTGCTCTCGGCCAAGGACCAGAATGGCAAGCTGCTGGAAGAAGCGGACCTGTTCCCATGAGGATCCTTATCAGCGGTCGCAACGGCCAGCTCGCCCAGGCACTGCAACAGGCGCTGGGCGACCTCGGCGAACTGCACGTGCTCGGCCGCGACCAGCTCGACCTGGCCTATCCCGAGCGCATTGCCGAAAAGGTCCGCGCCATCGGCCCCGACCTGATCATCAACGCGGCCGCACACACGGCGGTGGACCAGGCCGAGAGCGAGCCGCAAGCGGCCTTCGCCATCAATGCCAGGGCCCCGGGCATCTTCGCCGAAGAAGCCGCGCGCCTGGGCGTGCCGCTGATCCACTACTCCACCGACTATGTCTTCGACGGCAGCAAGCAAGGCCGCTACACCGAGGACGATGCGACCAATCCGCTGGGCGTCTATGGCCAGAGCAAACTGGCGGGCGAACAGGCGATTGCTGCGGTCGGCGGGCAGCACCTGATCCTGCGCACCAGTTGGGTCTACTCGACCCATGGGCGCAACTTCCTGCTGACCATGCAGCGCCTGCTGCAAGAGAAGCCGGAACTGCGCGTGGTCGCCGACCAGATCGGCGCGCCGACCTGGGCCGGAACCATCGCCGCAAGCACCCGCCAGCTCATCCAGCGCTGGCAGGCCGGCCAGGCCGGTGCCTGGGGCCTGTACCACCTGACCGCGCAGGGTGAAACCTCGTGGTTCGGCTTCGCCCAGGCCATCGGCGAACAGCTCAAGGCCCAGGGCAGGCCCTGTGCCAACCTGGTGCCGATCCCGTCCAGCGAGTACCCGACGCCCGCCCGCAGGCCGTTGAACTCGCGCCTGGATTGCAGCCGCCTGCAACGTGAGTGGAACGTCAGCCAGCCCGACTGGCACCAGGCGCTGATCGACTGCCTGAAGTAGCGCATAATGCGCCAGATCCTTCTGGCGCATTTTCGCGATGACCATGACCCCCAGCCTTCCCCGCCGCCCCCGCTGGCGCAGCCTCGCCCTTCTGGCCCTGTGCCTGGCGCCGTTGCTCTGGCCGCTGAACCGCCTCGCCGAGCACTATTACCAGGACGAACTGGCCAGCCAGAACCGCCAGACCCTCGACCTGTACGTCGCCAACCTGCTCGGCACCCTGCGCCGCTTCGAAGCCCTGCCGCAGATCCTCGGCGACCTGCCGACCCTGCGCGCCGTGCTGGCCGACCCGCTGCGCCTGGAATTCCAGACCAACGCCAACCGCAGGCTCAAGGAAATCAGCACCCAGACCGGCGCCGAAGTCATCTACCTGATGGACGCCAAGGGCAACACCCTGGTCGCGTCCAACTGGGACAAGAAGGACAGCTTCATCGGCCGCAACTTCTCTTTCCGCCCGTACTTCAGCGACGCCACCGCCGGGCGCCTGGGGCGCTTCTTCGGCCAGGGCACCACCTCGGCCAAGCGCGGCTATTTCTTTGGCGCGCCAGTCTGGGACAACGGCCAGGTGATCGGCGTCCTGGTGGTCAAGGTCGATCTCGACCATACCGAAACCCTTTGGGGCAAAAGCCCGGAACAACTGCTGCTGACCGATAGCAACGGCGTCGTGGTGCTGACCTCGCGCCCTGAATGGCGCTTCCGTGCCACCCGGCCGCTCAGTGATGAGGAGCGCCAGTCGATCACCGCGATCCAGCCCTACCCGACCCAGGAACCGCAGCCGCTCAACCTCGACCGCAAGGCCTGGCTGGTGCAGACCCGCTCGATTCCGGAGACCGGCTGGGAAGTGAACATCCTTGCCCCGCGGGTGCTGGTAGACCGCTCGGTAAGCACCGTGATGGCCGTCGGCGCCGCCACCCTGCTGGTGGTGATGCTGCTGGTCGGCCTGGTGATGCAGCGTCGTCGCCACTACATGGACCGCATCGACTTCGAAGCCCATGCCCGCCACGACTCGGAAAAACGCGTGGCCGAACGTACCGCCGACCTCGAAGGCCTCAACCGGCGCCTGAAAACCGAGGTACTGGAGCGCGAGCAGGCCCAGCAGGAGGCCGCCCGTGCCCAGGACGAGCTGGTCCAGGCCGGCAAGCTGTCGGTGCTCGGGACCATGTCGGCGAGCATCAGCCACGAGCTCAACCAGCCACTGGCGGCAATCCGCAGCTACGCGGAAAACGCCGAGATCCTGCTCGACCACCAGCGCATCGACGACGCACGCGGCAACCTCAAGCTGATCAACGAACTGACCGGGCGCATGGCTTCGATCATTGCGCACCTGCGCGCCTTTGCCCGCCGCGACCGCCATGCGCCGGAAAGCGTGGCGCTGCAACCGGCGCTGGACGATGCCCTGGCCCTGCTGGCCAAGCGTCGCCGGGCCATGGCCGTGGAGCTGATCCGCGATCTGCCGGAAGCCACCCTGTGGGTCCAGGCCGGCGAGACCCGCTTGCGCCAGGTGCTCGGCAACCTGCTGGCCAACGCCCTCGACGCCCTGACCGAAAAGGCCAACCCGCGCAAGCTCTGGCTAAGTGCCGAACGCCGCGATGATTACGTCTACCTGACGATCCGCGACAACGGTCCCGGCTTCACCAGCCAGGCCATGGCCCACGCCCGCGAGCCGTTCTTCACCACCAAAACCCGCACCCAGGGCCTTGGCCTGGGCCTGGCGATCTGCGACACACTGATGCGTGCGCTGGGCGGCGAGCTGCTGCTGGCCAACCACCCGGAGGGCGGTGCGCTGCTGACCCTGCAACTGCGCGTGGCCAAGCCCGGCGCCAATCTTCAGACTTCGGAGGACTCCTTGGCATGACCGAGCCCCTGATCGACAGCCGCACCCAGGTGATCCTGGTCGACGACGACCCGCACCTACGCCAGGCCCTCAGCCAGACCCTCGACCTCGCCGGCCTGCGCGTCCTGCCGCTGAGCGATGCCCAGGGCCTGGCCGGGCGCATCGAGGCCGACTGGCCAGGCGTGGTGGTCAGCGATATCCGCATGCCCGGCATCGACGGCCTGCAATTGCTCGAGCAACTGCACGGCCAGGACCCGGACCTGCCGGTGCTGCTGATCACCGGCCACGGCGACGTGCCGCTGGCGGTCCAGGCCATGCGTGCCGGGGCCTACGATTTCCTGGAAAAGCCGTTCGCCAGCGATGCCCTGCTCGACAGCGTGCGCCGTGCCCTTTCGTTGCGCCGCCTGGTGCTGGACAACCGCAGCCTGCGCCTGGCCCTGAGCGACCGCCAGGAACTGAGCGGTCGCCTGGTCGGCCATTCGCCGTCGATCCAGCGCCTGCGCGAACAGATCGGCGCCCTCGCCGGCACCCGCGCCGACGTGCTGATCCTCGGCGAAACCGGTGCCGGCAAGGAAGTCGTGGCCCGTGCCCTGCACGACCTGTCCAGCCGTCGCGACGGTCCGTTCGTGGCGATCAACGCCGGCGCGCTGGCCGAGTCGGTGGTGGAAAGCGAACTGTTCGGCCACGAGCCCGGCGCCTTTACCGGCGCGCAGAAAAGGCGCATCGGCAAGTTCGAATTCGCCAATGGCGGCACCCTGTTCCTCGACGAAATCGAGAGCATGAGCCTGGACGTGCAGGTCAAGCTGCTGCGCATGCTCCAGGAGCGGGTGCTGGAGCGCCTCGGCGGCAACCAGCAGATCCCCCTAGACATCCGGGTGATCGCGGCAACCAAGGAAGATTTGCGCCAGGCCGCCGACCAGGGCCGCTTCCGCGCCGACCTGTATTACCGCCTGAACGTCGCGCCGCTGCGCATTCCGCCACTTCGCGACCGCGGCGACGACATCCTCGTGCTGTTCCAGCATTTCGCCGATGCCGCCAGCGCGCGTCACGGCCTGCCGGCCCACGAGCTGCAACCGGCGCAGCGGGCGATGCTGCTGCGCCACGATTGGCCGGGCAACGTGCGCGAACTGCAGAACGCCGCCGAACGCTTCGCCCTCGGCCTGGAACTGGCCCTCGACGGCCAGGCTGAAAGCAGCACCGCGCCGCAGGACCTGCCGCCGGCGCAGGGCAACCTCAGCGAGCAGGTCGAGCACTTCGAGCGCTCGCTGATCGCCGCCGAGCTGACCCGCCCCCACGGTTCCATGCGCAGCCTCGCCGAAGCCCTCGGCATTCCGCGCAAGACCCTGCACGACAAGTTGCGCAAGCATGGCCTGAGCTTCGCCGACAGCCATGTCGCCGATGACCCCGAGGACACCCGCTGATGAGCAGCGACAGCCACTACCTGGAAAACATCCTGCACCACGACATCCCGCTGACGCGCGAGATGGGCATGGGCGTACTGGACTGGCAGGCACGCTGCCTGCGCCTGCGTCTGCCGCTGGAGCCCAACGTCAACCACAAGAGCACCATGTTCGGCGGCAGCCTGTACTGCGGCGCGGTGCTGGCGGGCTGGGGCTGGCTGCACCTGCGCCTGCGCGAGGCGGGGGTCGATGACGGGCATATCGTCATCCAGGAAGGGACGATCAGTTATCCGCTGCCCGTGACAGGCGCGGCCATCGCGGTCTGCGAGGCGCCGGAAGAGAAGGTCTGGGAGCGCTTCATCAAGACCTATGAACGTCATGGCCGGGCGCGCTTGGGCCTGCATACCCGGGTGTTCAACGAAAACACCGAAAAGCCCGCCGTGGAGTTCGACGGGCAGTACGTGCTACATCGCTGAGGCCAGCGCCAACAGCTTGCCGCGCCACGGAGCGGTGGCCGGCAGGCCGAGGAAGAACGGATTGAGCAACGACTCGCGAGGCGGATAGACGAACGCCTCGCCATCCAGGCCCAGCACTTCGCCGCCCGCCCCTTCCAGCACGCCCTGGGCGGCGGCGGTATCCCATTGCGAGGTCGGCGCCAGGCGCGGGTAGCAATCCGCGGCGCCTTCGGCCAGCAGGCAGAACTTCAGGGAACTGCCGACATTCGCCAGTTCCAGCTCGCCCAGCGCTTCGCCCAGGCCGGCCAGCAGGCGCTCCTGCTGCGGGCTGGAATGACGGCGACTGGCAACCACGGTGAATGCCTCACCCGAGGGCGGCGCCAGGCGTACCCGGATCGCCTCCACCGAACCATCGGCCTCGGCACGCCAGGCGCCGATGCCCTGGCCGCCGTAGTAGCAACGGCCATTGACCGGCATCGCCACCACCCCGAACACCACCCGGCCCCGTTCGACCAGGGCGATGTTCACGGTGAATTCCTCGGTGCCAGCGATGAATTCCTTGGTGCCGTCCAGCGGGTCCACCAGCCACCAGCGCTGCCAGGCCTGGCGCTGTTGCAGCGGGATGTCGCAATCCTCTTCCGACAGCACCGGGATCTCCGGCGCCAGCGCCTGCAAACCTTCGGCGATGACCTTGTGCGCGGCCAGGTCGGCGGCGGTCACCGGGGAGTCGTCGGCCTTGGCAACCACCTCGACGTCAGCGCGCCAGAACGGCAGGATGGCCTCACCTGCGCGGCGGGCCAGGGCCACCACCTGTGGCATAAGGTCGACAGGGTTCATACCGGGAAGACTCCACGCTGGGTCAGCAGATCACGCACCAAGTACAGCGCCGCCAGCGCCCGGCCTTCGGAGAACTGCGGATGCTGGGCCAATGCCGACAGCTCGCGCAGGCTGACGCGGTCGACGCGCATCGGCTCCGGTTCGTCGCCCGGCAGGCTCTCTTCGTAGAGGTCGGTGGCCAGTACCACCTGGATCTTCTGGCTCATGTAGCCCGGAGACAGCGACAGCTCGGTGATGTGCTCCAGTTGCCGGGCGCCATAGCCGGCCTCTTCCTTCAGCTCGCGGTTGGCCGCCGCCAGCACGTCCTCGCCCGGCTCGATCAGGCCCTTGGGCAGGGACAGCTCGTATTCGTCGGTGCCGCCGCAATACTCCTCGACCAGCACCGCATGCTCGCTGTCGAGCATCGCCACGATCATCACCGCGCCATAGCCGTTGCCACGCCCGACCAGGCGTTCATAGGTACGCTCGGTGCCATTGGCAAAGCGCAACTGCACGGCTTCGACACGGAACAGGCGGCTGCTGGCGACGATCTCGCTGGAGAGGACAGTGGGTTTCTGGCGCATGAGGGGGCGGCTCCTTGGCGGTAACGGGGTACTATACCGCCCACCACGGCCTGACCGAACGAGAATCTTGCACATGCTTCCCCTCGCCTGGCGCGATATAGACACCGTCCTGCTGGACATGGACGGCACCCTGCTCGACCTGCACTACGACAACCACTTCTGGCTGGAGCTGTTGCCCCAGCGCTATGCCGAGCACCACGGGATCAGCCGGGCCATGGCCGAGCTGGAAATCCAGCCGTTGTTCGAGCGGCACGCCGGGTCGCTGAACTGGTATTGCCTGGATTTCTGGACCCGGGAACTGAACCTGCCGATTCGCGAACTGAAGCAGCAGAGTGCCGACCTGATCGCCTTGCGACCGGATGCCGATACGTTTCTGGCCGCGCTGCGTGAAGCCGGCAAACGGGTGATCCTGATCACCAACGCCCACCGCGATTCCCTGTCGCTGAAACTGGAGCGGGTGGCGCTGGCGCCGTATTTCGAACGGATGATCAGCTCGCACGACTATGGTTTCCCCAAGGAGAACCAGCAGTTCTGGAGCGCCTTGCGCGCCGATACCGGCTTCGATCCGTCGCGCAGCCTGTTCATCGACGACACCCTGGCGATCCTGCGCAGCGCCCGCGCCTTCGGTGTCGCCCACCTGCTCGCCGTACGCCAGCCGGACAGCCGCAAGCCTGCGCGCGATACCGAGGAATTCGCGGCGCAGGAAGACTACCGGGCTTTACTGGAAGGGCTGTGAAAGCTGACCCGGCCTCATCGCTGGCAAGCCAGCTCCCACAGGGATCGCATGCACCGCGGACTCTGTGGGAGCTGGCTTGCCAGCGATGAGGCCTCAGACACAACACAAGGCTCGAAGGATTACTCCGGAATACGCAGCACCTGCCCCGGATAGATCTTGTCCGGATGGCTCAACAGCGGTTTGTTGGCCTCGAAGATCTTGTTGTATTTATTGGCATCGCCGTACTCGGCCTTGGCAATCGCGCTGAGGGTGTCGCCCTTTTTCACCGTCACGAACCGCGCCGCCTGGGCCACCGGCCCGGCCACGGTGATCTGGTCATCCACCGACGCCACGCCCTGGATATTGCCCAGGGCCAGAAGAATCTTCTCCTTCTCTTCCTGGCTGCTCACTTCACCAGTGACGATAACCTTGTCACCTTCCACCGTGGCCTGCACATTGGGGTTGCCGAGCCCCACCTTGGCCACATGCTCCTTGAGCTGCTCACCGGCATTGGCATTGCCGGGCGTCAGCAGATCGATGAGTTTTTCCCCCGCTTCTTTCACGAAACTGAACAGACTCATAGCGCTCTCCCTGATAAAGGAATCTCGGAGCCCAAAGTCTAGGACAGGTTAGAATGCCCCGCCCGCCAGCCCCGAGACGACGATGGACATCAAACAGCTGAAATTCCTCATCGCCCTGGATGAAACCCGCCATTTCGGCCAGGCCGCCGCGCTGTGCCACGTGACCCAGCCGACCCTGTCGATGCGCCTGCGCAACCTGGAGCGCGAGCTGGGGCTGGAACTGGTCAACCGTGGCCAGCGCTTCGAGGGTTTTACCGCCCAGGGCGAACGGGTGCTGGCCTGGGCCCGCTCGGTGCTCGCCGCCTACGACGGACTGCAGGCCGAGGCCGCCGCCTGTCGCGGGCACCTGGCCGGTACCCTGCGCCTGGGCATGGTGCCGCTGTCCAGCTTCGATCCGCTGCCGCTGCTGCAACGCCTGCACCGCCAGCACCCGGACCTGGCCTTCGAACTTAGCGCCCTCAGTTCCGAGCAGATCCTCGAACAGCTCACCAGCAACCGCCTCGACCTCGGCCTGTCGTACCTGGAGCGCCTCGACCAGGAGCGTTTCGAAGCCCTGCCGCTGGGTGAGTCGCCCATGGGCCTGCTCTACGACCCGGCGCATTTCCAGTTCGACGATGCACCGCTGCACTGGGAAGCCCTGGCCGGACTGCCCCTGGGCCTGCTTACCGCCGGCATGCATTTCCGCCAGTCGGTGGACCACAATTTCCATAGCCGCGGCATCACCCCGCGCCTGCTGTTGCAGACCGACGCTGTCCATCAGTTGGTCCAGGCCGTGCACGGCGGCCTGTGCTGCGCGGTGATGCCGCTGGGCAGCGGCCTCGAAGCAGTAACCGGCGGCTTGCGCCTGCACCCCATCGAACAGGCCGCCACCCTCGCTCCGCTGGGCCTGATCATGCGCCGTACCGCGCCGCGCTCGGCCCTGGCCGAAGCCTGCCTCGGCGAATACCGCAAACTGCTCGACGAAGCCTGATCGACGGCCTCTATCGGCACATCGGCACAAGCGATTAGACGATACCCGAGCGCAGGCCTAGGCTTAAAGCCTGATCAGCCTTGCCGGTATTCCAATAAATGAGCAGCAAACCCCCGGTTTGCGCGGCCTCCACCAGCCTGGAAGCCCCTGCCGCCAGCGTGCGTTACGACTACAGCCAGCTCGAAGACCAGTCTCCCGCCAGTGCCGACCTCGCCGAGGAAGTGGCCCTGGCCATCGCCTACAACGGCATCAGCCAGGCGGTGATGCTGGTCAGCCCCACCGATCTCGACGATTTCGTGGTCGGGTTCAGCATTGGCAGCGGCATCGTCGACAGCGCCGACGAGATCTACGACATCAAGCTCGCCGGCAGCGGTTCGGCGCTGCACGCCCAGGTGGAAATCGCCAGCCGCGCGTTCTGGAACCTCAAGACCCAACGCCGCCAGTTAGCCGGCACCAGCGGCTGCGGCCTGTGCGGCGTGGAAGCCGTGGAACAGGCCCTGCCCGACCTCAAGGTGCTGCCCGGCGCAGCGCTGCCGCCGCCTGAATGGCTGGTCGGCCTGCGCCAGCGTATTGGTGCCTTCCAACCCCTCGGCCAGCACTGCGGCGCGGTCCACGCGGCGGCATTCATGGACGCCAGCGGTGAACTGCTCTTTGGCCGCGAGGATATCGGCCGGCACAACGCCCTCGACAAACTGATCGGCGCCCTGGTCCGCCAGCGCATCGACACCCGGGGCGGCCTGGCCGTGGTCACCAGCCGCTGCAGCCTGGAACTGATCCAGAAAGTCCTGCGCGCCGGCATCCAGACCCTGGTCAGCCTGTCGTCGCCCACCGGCCTGGCCCTGCAATGGGCCCGGCGCCATAACCTGAACCTCATCCACCTGCCGCAGCACAGTGCACCAAGGGTCTACAGCCCTGCACGGGAGAACAGATCGTGAGCCTGCATCATCAAGCCGACCAGAAACCCGTTCCGCGCTACAAACCCTACAACGGCGCTGCCGGAGGCTGGGGCGCGCTACGCAGCGTGGTACAGGCGTGGGTCGGTAGCGACAACGCCCTGAAGAACATCCGCGCCCTGCTCAAGACCAACCAGAACGGCGGTTTCGACTGCCCGGGCTGTGCCTGGGGCGACTCGCCGGAACACGGCATGGTCAAGTTCTGCGAGAACGGCGCCAAGGCGGTGAACTGGGAAGCGACCAAGCGCCGCGTCGACCCGACCTTCTTCGCCCGCCACAGCGTCACCTCGCTGCTCGCGCAGAGTGACTACTGGCTCGAATACCAGGGCCGATTGACCGATCCGATGGTCTACGACCCGGTGGGTGACCGTTACCGGCCGATCGCCTGGGACGACGCCTTCGCCCTGATCGCCCGCCACCTGAACGCGCTGGAAAGCCCGGACCAGGCCGAGTTCTACACCTCGGGCCGGGCCAGCAACGAAGCGGCCTATCTCTACCAACTGTTCGTCCGCGCCTACGGCACCAACAACTTCCCGGACTGCTCGAACATGTGCCACGAGGCCAGCGGCGTGGCCCTGAGCCAGAGCGTCGGGGTCGGCAAGGGCACGGTCACCTTCGACGACTTCGAGCACGCCGATGCGATCTTCGTCTGGGGCCAGAACCCGGGAACCAACCACCCGCGCATGCTCGAACCGTTGCGCGAGGCCGTGCAGCGCGGCGCCCAGGTGGTATGCATCAACCCGCTCAAGGAGCGCGGCCTGGAGCGCTTCCAGCACCCGCAGCACCCGATCGAGATGCTGACCAACGGCGACAAACCGACCAACACCGCCTTCTTCCGCCCGGCCCTGGGTGGCGACATGGCGATGATGCGCGGCATGGCCAAGTTCCTCCTGCAGTGGGAGCGCGAGGCGCTGGCCAAGGGTGAAGCGCCGATCTTCGACCACGATTTCATTGCCGAGCACACCGCCACCGTCGACGACTACCTGGCGGTAGTCGATGCCACCTCATGGGAACAGATCCAGACCCAATCCGGCCTGCCCCTGAGCGAGATCGAACTGGCCGCGCGGATGTACGTGAAGGCAAGGAAGGTCATCATGTGCTGGGCCATGGGCATCACCCAGCACCGCCACTCGGTGCCGACCATCCAGGAAATCGCCAACCTCATGCTGCTGCGCGGCAACCTCGGCCAGCCGGGCGCCGGCCTGTGTCCGGTGCGCGGCCACAGCAACGTGCAGGGCGACCGCACCATGGGCATCAACGAACGCCCGCCGGTGGCGCTGCTGGATTCGCTGGAGCGTCGTTTCGGCTTCCCGGTGCCGCGGCACAACGGCCACAACACGGTCGAGGCGATCCACGCCATGCTCGCTGGCCGGGCCAAGGTGTTCATCGGGCTGGGCGGCAACTTCGCCCAGGCCACTCCCGACACCGAGCGCACCGCCCAGGCCCTGCGCAACTGCGACCTGACCGTGCATATCAGCACCAAGCTCAACCGCAGCCACCTGGTCCACGGCAAGGAAGCGTTGATCCTGCCCTGCCTTGGCCGTACCGATATCGACCAGCAAGGCGAAGGCCCGCAGGCCGTGACCGTGGAAGACTCGTTCAGCATGGTCCACGCCTCCAACGGCCAGCTCAAGCCGCTGTCGTCGCAGATGCGCTCGGAACCTGCGGTGATCGCCGGTATCGCGGCGGCGACCGTGGGCAACCATCCGGTGGACTGGAACTGGCTGATCGCCGACTACGACCGCATTCGCGACCTGATCGCCGAAACCATCCCCGGCTTCGACCGCTTCAACGAACGGCTCAAGCACCCGGGTGGTTTCTACCTCGGCAACAACGCCGGCCAGCGCATCTGGAAAACCGCCAGCGGCAAGGCCAACTTCAAGGCCAACCGCCTGCCGGACGACCTGATTCACGAAGGCGTGCGGGCCAGCGGCAAACTGCCGGACCTGATCATGCAATCGATGCGCTCGCACGATCAGTACAACACCACCATCTATGGGCTGGACGACCGTTATCGCGGGGTGCGCGGGCAGCGCAACGTGCTGTTCGCCAACGAGGCGGACATCCTTCGCCTGGGCTTCAACCCGGGTGACAAGGTAGACATCGTGTCGCTGTGGGGGGATGGCCTGGAGCGTCGGGTCACCGGCTTCACCTTGCTGGCGTTCGATATCCCGGCGGGGCAGGCGGCGGCCTACTATCCGGAGGTGAACCCGCTGGTGCCGCTGGAGAGCGTGGGGGATGGCAGCCATACCCCGACCTCGAAGTTCGTCGCGATCCAGCTGAAGCCGGCCAGCTTTGAGGCCCGGATCATCTAGGTTGTTGCTGATGGCCTCTTCGCCGGCAACGCCGGCTCCCACAAGGTTCGGCGGTGTACGCGATTCCTGTGGGAGCCGGCGTTGCCGGCGATGAGGCCCTCGAATCCACCACAGAACTGTCAGAAGGGCACATCCCCCAGGATGGTCGCCCGATGCATCACCCGCCGCTGCGGCCGGTAATCATCCACCGCGTAATGCTGGGTCACGCGGTTGTCCCAGAACGCCACGTCACCCACCTGCCAGCGCCAGCGGATGGTGAATTCCGGGCGCGTAGCGTGGGCGAACAGCAGCGTCAGGATCGCCTCGCTTTCCTGCTCGCTCAGCTCGTTGATCCGGGTGGTGAACCCGTCACTGACGAACAACGACTTTCTGCCACTCACCGGATGCGTGCGGATCACCGGATGGGAGATCGGCGGGTTGGCCTTGCGCGTGGCTTCCCAGCGCGCCAGGTCCTCCGGTGTGCTGCCGAAGCGCGCCAGGGGGAACGACTTGGTGAAATCATGGGTCGCCGTCAACCCGTCCAGCAGGCGCTTCAACGGCTCGGACAGCGCCTCGTACGCCGCGATCCCGCTGGCCCACAAGGTATCCCCGCCAAACGTCGGCACCTGCTTTGCCGCCAGCACCGCTCCCAGCGCCGGGGTCGGCAGGAAGGTCACGTCGGTGTGCCAGATGGCGTTGTCGCGCACATCGGTGACCGCAGTGTCGAGTACCAGCACCTGCGGGGTTTCCGGAATGTTCGGGTAGATCGGGTGAATATGCAGGTCGCCAAAGCGCGCCGCGAAATTAGCCTGTTGCTGCGGGGTGATCGATTGCTCGCGGAAGAACAGCACCTGGTGCGCGAGCAGGGCTTGCTCGATGGCATCGCGGGTGGTGGCGTCGATCTCGCGGCTGAGGTCCACGCCGCTGATGTGTGCGCCGAGCGCCGGGCTCAGCGGGGTAATGATCAGGCTCATGTCTGTCTCACTGATGAATTCGTTTCAATGGCTCTGGCCGTGCCACGGCACCAGCTTGCGTTGCAGGGCGCGCAGGCCCATTTCCAGGGCGAAGGCGATCAGGGCGATGACCAGGATGCCCAGCACCACCACATCGGTGACCAGGAACTGCGCCGCCGACTGGACCATGAACCCCAGGCCGCTGGTGGCCGCGATCAGCTCGGCGGCGACCAGGGTCGACCAGCCCACGCCCAGCCCGATACGCACACCGGTAAGGATGTCGGGCAACGCGCTGGGCAGGATCACGTGGCGGATCAACTGCGCCTTGCTCGCCCCCAGCGACTGCGCGGCACGCAGTTTCGCCGGATCGACGGTGCGCACGCCGGTGGCGGTGGCAATGGCGATCGGGGCGAAGATCGCCAGGTAGATCAGCAGCACCTTGGACAGCTCGCCGATACCGCACCAGATCACGATCAGCGGCAGATAGGCCAGCGGCGGGATCGGCCGGTAGAACTCGATCAGCGGATCGAGCACGCCTCGGGCGATACGGTTGCGACCGATGGCAATGCCGATCGGGATCGCGGTGAGGATCGCCGCTCCCAGGGCCAGGCCGATACGGCTCAGGCTGGCGCCGAGGTGCTGCCACAGGGTCGATTCCATATAGCCCTGGGTCAGCAGCAACCAGGCCTTGCCCAGTACCGCTTGCGGCGAGGGCAGGAACAGTGGCTCGATCCACTCCGCCGCGGTCACCAGCCACCACAGCGCCAACAGGCCGCCGAGGGTCAGGCCGCTGATCCAGCGGGTGCTCAGGGTGCGCCGCGCACGGTGGGCGCTGGCTACCGGTTTGGCCGTTACCGGCAGGTCGAGGCTGCTCATGCGAACTCCTGCCGGCCAGCGGCGCTGCGTTGGGAAAAGACCCGCGCCAGCACATGCTCCCGGGTTTCGATAAAGCGCGGGTCGGACTTGATCGAACGCGCCGACTCACCGGCCGCGTAGCGCTGGCCGAAGTCCAGGTGCAGGCGCTCCACCACCCGGCCCGGGTTGGGCGCGAGGAGGATCAGGTCGGTGGCGAGGAACACCGCTTCCTCGATGTCATGGGTAATCAGGAATACCGGCTTGGCGGTACGCTGCCAAACCTGCAGCAGCAATTCCTGCATCTGCTCGCGGGTGAAGGCGTCGAGGGCGCCGAAGGGTTCGTCCATCAGCAGCACCCGAGGGTCGGCCGCCAGCGCCCGGGCCAGGCCGACGCGCTGTTTCTGCCCGCCGGAAAGCTGCCAGATACGCCGTTCGGCGAAGCCGGCGAGGTCCACCAGGGCCAGCATTTCCCGCGCCTTCTGCTCGCGCTGCGGGCGCGGCACGCCGGCCAGTTCGAGGCCGAAGGCGACGTTGGCCAGCACGTCCTGCCAGGGCAGCAGGGCATCGTCCTGGAACACCACGCCACGCTCGGCACTCGGGCCTTGCACCGGCACCCCGTCGAGGGTGATGCGTCCGGCGCTCGGGCTGACGAAGCCGGCGATCAGGTTGAGCAGCGAGGTCTTGCCGCTGCCGGAAGGGCCGAGGGCCACCAGCAATTGCTGCGGGCCCAGGCTCAGGGAGATGTCGGCGAGCACCGGTTCGGCGGCGCCGGGATACTGTGCGCTGATGCGCTCCAGCTGTAACAGGGCCATGACGACTCCGGGAATCAGTTGGTGATGAACGAGGAACTGACGTACGGCGAATAATCCGGCAGCACCGCCTCGACCTTGCCCTGCTCCTTGAGGAACTTCGCGGTCTCGGTGATCGCCTGGGTGGTCGGTGCGCCGAGGGCAGCGATCTGGTCGGCGGCCAGCGGGAACACGTTGCCTTGCAGCAGGCCGGGGATATCGCTGGTCTTGGCGCCGGACAGCTTGGCCAGCTTGTCGACGTTGGCCTTGTCGGCCAGCCAGGCTTGCGGGTCCTTGCGGTAGTCGGCGTAGGCGTCGAGGGTCACCTTGGCGAAGGCCTTGACCACGTCCGGGTGCTTGTCGGCGAAGTCCTTGCGCACGATCCAGGCATCGAAGGTCGGTGCGCCTTTCTTGGCCAGCTCGCCGGAGGTGATCAGCACCTTGCCGTTTTCCTTGGCTACACCGAGGGCCGGGTCCCAAACGTAGGTGGCATCGATATCACCGCGCTTCCAGGCGGCGATGATCGCCGGCGGGGCGAGGTTGAGGATCTGTACCTTGGACGGGTCGATATTCCACTGTTTCAGTGCAGCCAGCAGGCTGTAGTGACCGGTGGAGACGAAGGGCACGGCGACTTTCTTGCCGATCAGGTCCTGCGGCGAATTGATTCCCGAACCTTCACGGGCGACCAGGGCTTCGGCAGCGCCGATCTGGGTAGCGATGAGGAAGGTTTCCACGGGCAGCTTGCGGGTCGCGGCGGCGGCCAGGGGGCTGGAGCCGAGGTAGCCGATCTGCACGTCGCCGGAGGCAACGGCGGTGATCACATCGGCACCGTTATCGAATTTGCGCCAATCGATGCTGGCCTTGCTGGCCTGCTCGTAACGGCCATCGACCTGGGCCACCTTGGCCGGATCGACGGTGGTCTGGTAGGCCACGGTCAGGTCGGCGGCCTGGGCGAAAACGGCAGCACCGGCCAGGGCCAGGGCGGAAAACAGGCGCAGCGGGGCGAAGAAGGTCATGTTGCACTCCTGGCGGGACGGTGGTGTGGTGAATGGGATGAAGATTAATTGATCTAAGAAAACAGAAATAAATAACTTTTTAGAATTAGCTTAGGAGACAAAGCTCCAAGGCTATATGCGGACCCTGTGGGAGCGGGTTCACCCGCGATTACGGTGGTGGATTCACTGACGCAATCGCGGGTGAACCCGCTCCCACAGGGTCCGCGGCGCTGTTGAATCTGTGTTGCTCCAGCAACAACCCGCTGTCTATTCATATTCCCAATCGTTAGTTCAAATATTTTTTATACACGATTACGGTATATGCACCGGACCACCGGACCCCAACGCTTTTCTGTCGAGTTCCCAGAAGATGAGGTCAGGTCATGTCCAATCTCGCCACTACCACCGTCCATAGCGATCTGGACACCGCGCCGCTGCTGTTGCCCGCCAAGGTCCTGCGCAGCGACGCCGAGGCCATCCAGGCCGCCCACGAACTGGCCGCCATCGCCCGCCCCCAGGCCGGCAAGCGCGACCAGCAACGCAAGCTGCCCTGGGCCGAGGTCGAGCAGTTCACCCGCAGCGGCCTGGGCAGCATCAGCATTCCCCGTGAATACGGCGGACCAGGGCTGTCGTTCGCCGCCCTGGCCGAAGTGTTCCGCATCGTCAGCGCCGCCGATCCGGCGCTGGGGCAGATCCCGCAGAACCAGGTCGGTATCCTGCAACTGATCCGCGGTGCCGCCACCGAACAGCAGAAAGAAGTGCTGTTCCAGTCCGTGCTGGACGGCTGGCGCATCGGCAACGCCGGCCCCGAGCGCGGCACGAAAAACACCCTGGAACTCAAGGCTCGCATCACCCGTCAGGGCGACGGCTATGTCATCAGCGGCCAGAAGTTCTACTCCACCGGCGCCCTGTTCGCCCATTGGGTGGCGGTCAAGGCGCTGAACGACGAAGGGCGCCAGGTCATGGCCTTCGTCCGTCGCGGCAGCCCGGGGCTGCGCATCGTCGATGACTGGTCCGGCTTCGGCCAGCGCACCACTGCCAGCGGCACCGTGCTGCTGAACGAAGTGCCGGTAGAGGCCGATCTGGTGATCGAGAACTGGCGCATCGGCGCTACCCCGAATATCCAGGGCGCCGTGTCCCAGCTGATCCAGGCCGCCATCGACGCGGGGATCGCCGAAGCGGCCATCGAGGACACCATCGCCTTCGTCCGTGAGCGCGCCCGCCCGTGGATCGATGCCGGCGTCGAGCGGGCCAGCGACGACCCCTACGTGATCGCCGATGTCGGCCGCCTCAAGCTCGAACTGCATGCCGCCACTGCCCTGCTGGCCAAGGCCGCCAAAGTACTGGACGAGGTGGATGCCGCCCCGGTGACCGTCGAATCCGCCGCCCGTGCCTCCATCGCCGTGGCCGAGGCCAAGGTGCTGACCACCGAGATTTCCCTGCTTGCCAGCGAGAAGCTGCTGGAGCTGTCCGGCAGCCGCGCGACCCTGGCCGAATTCAACCTCGACCGCCACTGGCGCAACGCCCGGGTACACACCCTGCACGACCCGGTGCGCTGGAAGTACCACGCCGTCGGCGCCTACCACCTCAACGGCACCCTGCCTGCCCGGCACTCCTGGATTTGACCAGACCACTGGAGCCCCTTCGATGAGCCATGTTTCCCTTCCGCACCACGATGTGCCGGTGATCGCCGACGACGCCCAGGCACTCGCCATTGCCGAGCAGATCGCCGGTGCCTTGCAACAGGACAGCATCCTGCGCGACCGTGAACGCCGCCTGCCCCATGCCGAACTGGAGCTGTTCTCGCGCTCCGGGCTGTGGGGCATCAGCGTGCCCAAGGCCTACGGCGGCGCGGGCGTATCCAACGTCACCCTGGCGAAAGTCATCGCCCGCATCGCCCAGGCCGACAGCTCCCTGGGGCAGATTCCGCAAAACCATTTCTACGCCCTCGAAGTGCTGCGGGTGAACGGCAGCGAAGCGCAGAAGCAGCGGCTCTACGCCGAGGTGCTGGCCGGTGTGCGCTTCGGCAACGCCCTCGCCGAACTGGGCACGAAAACCGCCCATGACCGCACCACCCGCCTGACCCGCGACGGCGAGCAATTGCGTATCAACGGTCGCAAGTTCTATGCAACCGGCGCCATCTACGCCCAGCGCATCCCTACCTCGGTAGGCGATGAAAGCGGCGTGCAGCAGTTGGCCTTCGTGCCCGCCGACAGTGCCGGCCTCAAGGTGATCGACGACTGGAGCGGCTTCGGCCAGCGCACCACCGGCAGCGGCTCGGTGGTGTTCGACAACGTGCCGGTCGATGCCGACGACGTGGTGCCCTTCCAGAGCGCCTTCGAGCGGCCGACACCGGTCGGCCCGCTGGCACAGATCCTCCACGCCGCCATCGACACCGGCATCGCCCGCGCCGCCTACGAGGACGCCCTGCACTTCGTGCGCACCCGTACGCGCCCGTGGATCGACTCGGGCAACGACAAGGCCAGCGAAGACCCGCTGACCCTGAAATCCTTCGGCCACCTGGCAATCCGCCTGCACGCCGCCGAAGCCCTGCTGGAACGTGCCGGCGAATTCCTCGACCGCGCCCAGGCCGAACCGAATGCCGAGAGCGTGGCCGCCGCGTCCATCGCCGTGGCCGAGGCCCGCGCCATCAGTACCGAAATCTCCCTGACCGCCGGCAGCACCCTGTTCGAACTGGCGGGTAGCCAGGCCACCCTCGCCGAGCACGGCCTCGACCGCCACTGGCGCAACGCACGCACCCATACCCTGCACGACCCGGTGCGCTGGAAATACCACGCCATCGGCAACTACTACCTGAACGAGCAGAACCCACCGCTGCGGGGGACCATCTGATGGCGAAGAAGAAGATCCTGCTCAACGCCTTCAACATGAACTGCGTCGGGCATATCAATCACGGCCTGTGGACCCACCCGCGGGACACCTCGAGCCAGTACAAGACGATCGAATACTGGACCGAGCTGGCGAAGCTGCTGGAGCGCGGGCTGTTCGACGGCCTGTTCCTGGCCGATATCGTCGGCGTCTACGACGTCTACCAGCAGTCGGTGGAGGTGCCGCTGAAGGAGTCGATCCAGTTGCCGGTCAACGACCCGCTGCTGCTGGTCTCGGCCATGGCGGCAGTAACCCGCAACCTTGGTTTCGGCCTGACCGCCAACCTCACCTACGAGCCGCCCTACCTGTTCGCCCGGCGTCTTTCCACCCTCGACCACCTGAGCCGTGGCCGGGTCGGCTGGAATATCGTCACCGGCTACCTCGACAGCGCGGCCAAGGCCATGGGCCTGGACGAGCAGCCAGAGCATGACCGGCGCTACGACCAGGCCGACGAGTACCTGGAAGTGCTCTACAAACTGTGGGAAGGCAGTTGGGAAGACGGCGCGGTCATCGAGGACCGGCAGCAGCGGGTCTACGCCCGGCCCGACAAGGTGCACAAGGTTCGCCATCACGGCGAGTTCTACAAGGTCGAGGGCTACCACCTGTGCGAGCCCTCGCCGCAACGCACGCCGGTGCTGTTCCAGGCCGGCGCTTCCGAGCGTGGCCTGGGCTTCGCCGGGCAGCACGCCGAGTGCGTGTTCATCAGTGGCCAGACCAAGGCCGCGACCCGCGCCCAGGTCGACAAGGTGCGTGCCGCCGCCGTGGCCGCCGGGCGCGATCCGCAGGCGATCAAGGTGTTCATGGGCATCACGGTGATCGTCGCCGACAGCGAAGAACAGGCCCGGGCCAAGCATGCCGAATACCTGCGCCATGCCAGCGCCGAAGCCGGCGTTGCGCATTTCTCCAGCTCCACCGGCATCGATTTCTCCGCGTACGAACTGGACGAACCGATCCAGTACGTCAAAAGCAACGCCATCCAGTCGGCAACGAAGAACCTGCAAAGCAACGACTGGACCCGCCGGCGCCTGCTCGACCAGCACGCCCTGGGCGGACGCTACATCACCCTGGTCGGCTCGCCCGGGCAGGTTGCCGACGAGCTGGAAAGCTGGGTCGCCGAGACCGGCCTGGACGGCTTCAACCTCGCCCGCACCGTGACCCCGGAAAGCTACGAGGACTTCATCGACCTGGTCATTCCCGAGCTGCAAAAACGTGGCTCGTACAAGACCGCCTACGACAACGGCAGCCTGCGGGAAAAACTCTTCCCCGCCGGCACGGCGCACCTGCCCGCCGAACACCCCGGCGCCCGCTATCGCCATTCGCACACCACCACCGCCCAGCAGAACGGAGCGCTCCAGCATGCTTAAGACCCTTATCGGCCGCCCCGTCGCGGCCCTCGCCCTGTCCCTCGGCCTGATCGGCGCCAGCCACGCCGCCGATGCCCTGAAAGTCGGCACCACCGCAGCCTTTGCCGTACCACTGGAAGCCGCGGTCAGCGAAGCCAGGAAGCAGGGGCTGGACGTGGAGCTGATCGAATTCAGCGACTGGATCGCACCGAACGTCAGCCTCAATGCCGGCGATATCGACGTTAACTACTTCCAGCACATCCCCTTCCTGGAAAACGCCAAGGCCGCCGCCGGCTTCGACCTGGTGCCCTATGCACCGGGGATCATCAACAACGTCGGCCTGTACTCGAAGAAGTACAAGAGCTTCGACGAGCTGCCGCAAGGCGCCACCGTGGCTATCGCCAACGACCCGATCAACAGCGGGCGCGGCCTGCAACTGCTGGCCAAGGCCGGGTTGATCACCCTCAAGGACGGTGTCGGCTACAAGGCCACCGAAGAAGACATCATCGCCAACCCGAAGAAGATCAAGATCCTTCAGGTCGAAGCCGTGCAACTGGTGCGCGCCTACGATGATGCCGACCTGGTGCAGGGTTACCCGCACTACATCCGCCTGGCCAAGACCTTCGATGCCGAATCCGCGCTGCTGTTCGACGGCATCGACCATAAGGAATACGTGATCCAGTTCGTGATCAAGCCCAAGAGCAAGGACGACCCGCGCCTGGCGAAGTTCATCGACATCTACCAGCACTCGCCGGTAGTCCGCGCGGCACTCGACAAGGCCCACGGCAAGCTCTACCAGCCGGGCTGGGAGAGCTGAGATGGGTATCGCCAACGCCCGCGTGGCGCTGGATGCGCCGCCGCTCGAAGCGGTGCGCCGGGTGCTGCACCCGGAGCTGAACAGCGCCCATGTACGCTTCATCGGCCTGCACAAGACCTACCCGGGGCAGGATGCCCCGGCCCTGGCCGATATCGACCTGACCATCCAGCACGGCGAGATCTTCGGCATCATCGGCCGCAGCGGTGCCGGCAAGTCGTCGCTGATCCGCACCATCAACCGCCTGGAGCAGCCCAGCGGCGGGCGGGTACTGATCGACCAGGTGGATATCGCCGGGTATGACGAGGACCAGCTGGTCGCCCTGCGCCGGCGCATCGGCATGATCTTCCAGCACTTCAACCTGATGTCGGCCAAGACCGTCTGGCAGAACGTCGAGCTGCCGCTGAAGGTCGCCGGCGTGCCCAAGGCCGAGCGCCGGCGGAAGGTGGAAGCGCTGCTGGAGCTGGTCGGCTTGCAGGAAAAGCATCACGTCTACCCGGCGCAGTTGTCCGGCGGACAGAAGCAGCGTGTGGGGATTGCCCGGGCGCTGGTGCATGACCCGGCGATCCTGCTGTGCGACGAAGCGACCTCGGCCCTGGATCCGGAAACCACCGAATCGATTCTCGGGCTGCTGCGGGATATCAATCGGCGGCTGGGGCTGACCATCGTCCTGATTACCCATGAGATGGCGGTGATTCGCGACATCTGCCACCGCGTGGTGGTGCTGGAGCGCGGGCGGGTGGTCGAGCAGGGCGAAGTCTGGGAAGTCTTCGGCGACCCTCGGCACGACGTCAGTCGCACCTTGCTCGCGCCATTGCAGCCAGCCCTGCCGCCGTCGCTGCTGGAGCGCTTGCTGCCCACGGCCCCGGATGCAAACGCGGCACTGGTGCTGCGCTTGCGCATCAGCGGCCAGGACCGCGAGGCACCGGACCTGGCCGCGTTGTTCGCAGCGCTGGGTGGCAAGGTCAGCCTGTTGCAGGGCGGGATCGAACCGATCCAGGACCGGGCCCTGGGGCAGTTGGTGGTGTCGGTTTCCGGCTCGCCGCACGCGCACGAGGCGATTATCGAACGTGCCCGTCACTGGGCCGCGCAGGTGGAGGTGCTGGGCTATGTGGTTTGATCGCTTGTTGCAGGGGGTGATCGACACCCTGCTGATGGTCGGCGTGTCGTCGCTGATCGCCTTGCTGGTCGGGATTCCGCTGGCGGTGATCCTGGTCACCAGCGGCAAGGGCGGGATCTTCGAAGCACCCACTGTGAACCGCGTGCTGGGCGCGTTCGTCAACCTGTTCCGCTCGATTCCGTTCCTGATCCTGATGGTGGCGCTGATTCCCTTTACCCGGCTGATCGTCGGCACCACCTATGGCGTCTGGGCTGCGGTGGTGCCGCTGACCATCGCGGCAACGCCGTTCTTCGCACGGATTGCCGAGGTGAGCCTGCGCGAGGTCGATCACGGCCTGATCGAAGCGGCGCAAGCGATGGGCTGCCGGCGCTGGCATATCGTCTGGCATGTGCTGTTGCCAGAGGCGCTGCCGGGGATCGTCGGCGGCTTCACCATCACCCTGGTGACCATGATCAACTCCTCCGCCATGGCCGGAGCCATCGGTGCCGGCGGGTTGGGAGACATTGCCTACCGCTACGGCTACCAGCGCTTCGACAGCCAGATCATGTTGACGGTGATCGTCATGCTGGTGGTGCTGGTGGCGTTGATCCAGGTGAGTGGGGATCGGTTGGCGCGCAGGTTGAACAAGCGCTGATCTTGAAGCGACGCGCACCCCTGTGGGAGCGGGTTTCACCCGCGATAACGTCAGTGACGCCACCACCGTAATCGCGGGTGAACCCGCTCCCACAGTGTCCGCGATCCGCTTCCAGACATGTGGTGAATCACACGCCTGGTGTCACAGAAAGAAGGGTTTACTACCTTGAAAGTTTCGACTTTCAAGGGCTCCACCATGTCCTATCCTGCTTCCAAGCGCTTGCGCATTGGCCGTTACTCTGAACCTGGACGGTTTTATTTTCTCACTTGTTCTGTAGAAAACCGGGAGCCTCTATTCCAAGACCTGTGGCTCGCCCGTGCCGTCGTGCGACAGTTTCGTCTGGCACAGGAGGAGGGCGCTGGCACCTCGCTTGCCTGGGTGGTGATGCCCGATCACATCCACTGGCTGGTCGAACTACACGAGACACCGCTGGATGTTCTGATGAGGCGTTTCAAATCCCGCAGTGCCTATGCCATCAACCGACTTCGACAGACCCGCGGACGAATATGGCAGGCAGGGTTTTATGATTTTGCACTCCGACGGGAAGACAACACTCGGGATGTGGCCCGGTACATCATTGCCAATCCGATCAGGGCGGGGTTAGTGGAGAAAGTCAGGGATTATCCACACTGGGATGCCGTGTGGGTCGCAGGAGGTTGATTCAACGCGTCTACCC
>NZ_JBMAWR010000019.1:0-119860 GCF_048586865.1 Pseudomonas bharatica
CCCGGGGGGGGGGGGGCGGCCCCGGGGGGGGGGGGGGGGGGAGCCGCGCCCGCGGGGCGGCCCCCCCCGCTCCCACAAGGTCCGCGTCGCTCAATCAAAAGTCATAGGTCAACCGCGTGTAGTAATAGCCCCCGGTAAAGCCATACGGCGAATAGGCCCCATATCCTTTGGTCATGGTCTTGCTGCTCGGCGCCTGCCGCTCCGGATAGATGTCGAACAGGTTCTTCGCGCCTACCGCCAGGTTCAGGTCCTTGGTCAACTGGTAGCCGACGTCGAGGTCGGTGATCCAGCGCGCCTTGTATACCCGGTCCAGCGAGCGGTCGTTGGCATCGTTGACCTCGCGGTGCGAGCCATAACGGGTCAGCCCGAGGTTCACCGTGTAGTCATCCAGCTTCCAGCTCCCGCCCAGCAGCAGCTTGGTCCTGGGCTGCACCCCGGAGATGAAGTTGCGTGCCTGGCGATCCATCAGCGCGTAGTCCTTGCCGAGGATGTTGACGCTGTCCTTGTACGAAAGGATCTCGGTGTCGTTCCAGTTCCACGCCGCCGTCCACTTCACGCTGCCGTAGCCGCCAAGGTCCTGGTCGTAGTTGCCGACCAGGTCCACACCCTTGGTCCGGGTGTTCGCACCGTTGGTGAAGTATTGGCCGCCGGAGGTCGAGTCGATGCCGTTGGCGATCAGGGTCTGGGTGACTTCCGGGCCAAGCAGGGTCCCGGTCAGGGTGATGCGGTCGCGCACGTTGATCACGTAGGCATCGGCGGTGAACGACAGCCGGTCACTTGGCTGGAAGGTCAGGCCGAGGCTGTAGTTGGTCGATCGTTCCGGCTTCAGTGCTTCGGCACCCAGGGCCTTGGCTGCCGCCGAGTCCACCGGCAGTACGCCGTAGTTGATCGACTGGTAGACCCCGTCGACCACGCCATAGGTGGTGGAGCGTGCACTGAACAGGCTGTTGGCCAGGGACGGTGCGCGGAAGCCGTTGCTCACCGTGGCCCGTACCGCCAGCTGCGGGGTGAACTCGTAGCGGGTGCTGAGCTTGCCGCTGCGGGTGGCACCGATGCCCTGATCGTAGTGCTCGTAGCGCAGGGCAGTGCCGACATACCACTGCGGCAGCGGATTGAAGCCGACGTCCACGTAGCTGGCGACGCTGTTGCGGTGGGTCTTGTCGGTCTGGTCGGGCGAGATGCCGTTGGTTACCTGGGCCCCGGACGAGGCGCATTGCCCCGGCGCGCGGCAGTAACCGCCGTCGGCCCAGCTGGCCCAGTCGCCTTCTTACACTTCATAACCGTCGCGGCGCTGCTCCAGGCCCCACGACAGGTCCAGCGGCTTGCTCAGGCCCACGTCGAAACCGCGGTGCAGATCGAGGTTGCTGGTCAGCTGCGTGGAGATCCAGGTGCCGGACTTGAAGTGATTGGGTGTCGCTTCACCGAGAGACGGGTTCTGGTTGTTCCACGTGCCCTGTTCGGCGTCGTTGCGCCCGTAGGTGCTGGACAGGTCCCAGTCCCACTCGCCGACCAGGCCCTTGGCGCCGAGGGCCGCCTGGAAGTCCTGCTCTTCGATGTACCAGGTTGGCGTATAGCCCGAAGGCCGGCCGTTGGGGCCGGTGGTGATGGTGTTGACGATGGTCGGCAGGCGGAAGTTCTGGCCCTGCTCGGCCTTGCGGTACGACCAGGTGCTGAAGGAGTACAGGTTCAGGTCGTCGTGGATCGGCAGTTCGGCGTTGTAGCCCAGGGTCAGCAGGTTGATCTTCGGCGTGCCGTAGCCGCCGTAGGTGACCTTGCCGGCTTTCTCGTGGGCCTCGGCGACGCTATAGCCGTTGGCGCTGGCCTTGTTGTCGTCGTTCTGGCTGCGCGCGTCCAGCGCCAGTTGCAGCACGCCGTCCTGGCCGATCTCGAAGCCCTTGTTCAGGCTTTGCTGCACGGTCTGCTTCTTGCCGTCGTAGCCCTGGCCGACGTTGGTTACCGCGGTGCCGCTGGTATCGGCCTTGAGGATCACGTTGATCACCCCGGCGATGGCGTCGGAGCCGTACTGGGCGGCGGCGCCATCGCGCAGTACCTCGACATGGTCGATGGCGCTGATGGGGATCAGGTCGAGGTCGGCCGGGGCGGCGCCAGCGTTGATCCCGCTGATGTTGAGGGTGGCGCTGGTGTGGCGGCGCTTGCCATTGACCAATACCAGCACCTGCGCCGCATTAAGCCCGCGCAGGCTTGGCGCCCGGGCCATGCCGCTGGCGTCCCAGCCGGTCTTTTCCGGGAGGGTGAAGGAAGCCACGGTGGCGCTCAGGGCCTCCATCAGGCCTGGCTTGCCGGTGTCCTGCAATTGCTTGGCGCTGATCACGTCGATCGGCGCGGGGCTGGTGGTCACGGTGCGTTTTTCGCTGCCGCGGCTACCGGTGACGATCACGGTCTCCAGGCGCGAGGCCGCGGTGTCGGTACCGGCTTCTTCGGCCTGGGCGACGGGGAAGTTAAGGCCGGCAAGCAGCGCGGCACCCAACAGCGGGGTGCGCGCCGTCGCCACCGGCCAACGGGAAAGTCGGGCAGTGTTCAAGGCGTGTTTCCTGTTCTGTTTTATGTCCGGGATCGGTCCCGGTGGCTTATGGGGCTTTGGCGGCTATGGCTTCGATTTCGACGAGGGCGCCAGGCAGCGGCAGGGCGACTACCTGCAAGGCGGTGCGGGTCGGCTTGTTCGGTTGCTCGGCGGTGGCGAAGAAGCGCGTGTAGGCGGCCTGCAGCCCGGCGAAGTCGAGGGTGCCGCCCTTGTCCGGATCGCCCACGAGGAATACTCGTAATTGCACGATGTCGCCCAGCCCCAGGCCCTGGGCCTTGAGGATGGCTTGCAGCTTGTTGAGCACCGACAGGGTCTGGGTTTCGGTATTGCCATAGGCGGCAATGCTGCCTTTCGGCGCCTTGGGGTCGGCGACGTCGGGCAGGGTGCCGCTGACGAAGGTCAGCTTCGCCGACGCCGGCACCGTGACGACCTGGGAAATGGGGAAGCTGGAACCCGGCGGGTCGATACGCTGGATGCTGTCGGCGTGGGCGGTGTTCAGCGTCAGGCTCATCAGGGCTCCGAGGGTAAGGGCGGGAATGTTTTTCATGGGACGTTCCTTGTCGTGGTTCAGGCGGCGGCGACGCCGGCATGGGTTTGCTTGGCGTGTTGTGCGATCAGGCCGACCACCCGCCGCGCCGATTCGGCGGCGCTGTTCTGCCAGATGCCGACCCCGCCATGGGCCAGGGCATCGCTGGCCAGCCAGGTGCGGCCTTGCGGCTGGTTGAGAATGTCGTAGCCGGGCTGGGCGACTTCGTCGTGGACGATCCACGGGGCTTCGCTGAAGGGGATCTTCGACCAGTTGACCACCACGCCGCGGCCGAGCTTGTGCGAGTGGCCGGGGTGCAGGGATTCCACCGCGCTGCGCGACGAGGCGAGTTGCGCATCCCAGGGCTTGGCGGCAAAGGACTCGGCGACTTCGCTGGTGTTGTAGGTGGCGACCAGCACGCCTTGCGGGCTGTTCAGGCGATCGCTCGGGTACCAGAGGAAACGCGCTTCATGGTTGATATAGGAAAGCCCGCCGTAGATCTGGAAGTCGGTCTCCCAGAAACGCGGTGATTGCCAGGCGACCTTGTTGGCCTTGTCCGGCTTGGCCAGCTCCATGGCCTGCTTGAAGGCCGGGGTGAAGTTGCTGTCGAGCCGGCGCAGCAGCGGCAGCGGCAGGGCGGCCACCGCGTAGTCGGCGTCCTCGGTGTGCTGGCGGCCCGTGAGGCGGTCGCGCCATACCACCCGGCTGCCGCTGTCCGAGGTCTGGATAGACTGCACTTCGGCGTTGAGCTGCACCGCGTCCTTGACCTGGCGATAGAGCGCCTTGGGGATCTGGTCCATGCCGCCCACGGGCTGGAACATGGTTGCCGAGAACTCCGGGATTTCGTCGAACACCAGGGGCAGCAGCAGGTTGCTGTCGAGCAGGCGCTTCAGTTCCACCGGCGTGCGTTGCACCGGCGTCTGGTCGCCGGCACCGGCGAAGCGGGTATAGCCGGAGCGCACCGAACCGCGGTACTGGCGCTCGTCGTTGAGGTCGCCATAGACCTTGAGGAAATCCAGCAGCGCCTTGCGTTCGCCGGCGTTCAGCTCCTGGTCGAGGGTATTGCGCTGTACGCTGCGCGCCAGCAGTTCGCTGAGATGACCGCGGGTGTCGTTGACCGCCTGGCGCAGCAGCAGGGGTGGCTGCGCCAGGTCCGGCTGGGCGAGGGCGTTGCGGCTGCTGTTGACCAGCACTTCCAGGGGCACGCCGAGTTCGCGGCAGTAGCCGAGGATGGTCAGGTGGTGGCTGGGCAGGCGCGCGGCGCCGGCGTTGAAGAACAGGCCGTCGTCGAAGGCCACGGTCTGCTTGCTGCCGTCGTTGTGTTCGACCTGGTCGCCGTTGCGCAGGGTCCAGACGCGCCCGCCGATGCGGTTGCGTGCCTCCAGCACCTTCACTTCGAAACCGGCCTTGCGCAACTCGTAGGCCGAAACCAGGCCGCTGATGCCGCCGCCGACGATCAGCACGCGCTTGCCGTTGCCGGTGCGGCTGGCCAGGTTCAGGGGTTCGAAACTTGCCGCCCGGGCGCT
The DNA here is from genome assembly GCF_048586865.1 of Pseudomonas bharatica. NCBI lineage: Bacteria > Pseudomonadati > Pseudomonadota > Gammaproteobacteria > Pseudomonadales > Pseudomonadaceae > Pseudomonas > Pseudomonas bharatica. Next base: position 4,595 of record NZ_JBMAWR010000019.1, read on the forward strand.
GCCGGGCAGACCAAGGGCGGACAGGCCGCCCAATGCCGCCGAATAGCCGCCGATGGCGGCCAGGCGGGTTACCAGATCTCTACGGGTGAGCCCCATATCGCGTTCTCCATAAGGTTGCCGCATGGGCAACCGCGAGCTTGGGATAGCGGTTCCGCAGACAACCGGAGGGCGACCCGAAAACGGGGAGGAGGGACGACCCTCTGGCGGCGGCGGAAATCCATTTGCCTCCACCAGGTCGGGGTCGGTAAAGCGAACATAAGCGTCTGAAACGGGCTTGTGAAAGGCTTTTTGGTTCTAAGTTAATTATCAGAAAAAGACATAATCACAATTTTCAAAATGCAATCACGCTATTTTGTGCGTATCCAGGCGCTGGGCCGATACCGCGCCGAACAACTCCACCGGCTCCTGCAGATTGCCCAGGTAGCGCGGATGGAACAGCCAGAGATCGACCTGGGGCTTGAAATCGGTGACGTTCAGCACTTCCAGCTGGTCGCGATGCCGGCTGGCCGCGAGCAGGGGTTCCGGTACCAGGCCCAGGCCCTGGCCATTGGCGACCAGGCCCAGTTGCAGCTCGGTGCCGAAGGTTTCCAGGTTGATCTGCAGGGACAGCCCCTGTTCGCTCAACGCCCGTTGCAGGCCGGCGCGGAAACCGCAGCCATCGGGGTTGAGCACCCAGCCGCGCAGGTAGCAGTCCTTGAGCTTGTAGCTTTTCTTGCCGGCGGTGCCCTTGGCCGCCACGACCCTCAATTGCATGCGCCCGATGGAGCGGCTGGCGATGCCTTCGGGGAAGATCTTGCCGGTAGGGAACAGGGCCGCGGCGGCGTCGAGGTCACCGTTTTCCATGCGCGAGATCAACGAGCTGCCCCAGCCGCTGACCACCTGGGTACGCAGGTCCGGGTAGGCTTCGCGAATCTTCGCCAGGGCGTCGAGCAGGACCACGTCGCCGATGGTCTGCGGCACGCCGAGGCGCAGGGTGCCGCTGGGGGCACCGTCGCTGGCGACCAGCTCGCGCAGGGTATCGATCTCGCGCAGGATCGCCTTGCACTGTTCGTACACACGCCAGCCCATGGGCGTCGGCTTGAGTGGCTTGGTATTGCGATCGAGCAGGTTGGCGCCCAGGTCTTCCTCGAAATTCTGTACCCGCCGGGTGATTGCCGGTTGGGTCAACTGCAAGGCCTCGGCGGCCAGGTTGGTCGACTGGCAGCGGATGACCGCGACGAAAGCGTCCATGTCATCGATCTTCATATTCGCTTCTCACATAGTCTGTGGCGGGGAAATGTTCGAAGAGAATAATCCTTCTTGGCGGCTTTTGCAGGGGGCAGATAGTCGGAAGCACCGCGTACCCTGTGGGAGCCGTTCTTTACCAGAACTTCCACCAGGCCCCCTTGCCCAGATGCTCGATCATCTTCAACTGCTCGCCCAGCACCGCGATCACCTGCTCGTCCCGCGGCTGTTGCACCTGGTAGATCCCCAGCGATTCGCTGAATGCCTTGTGCGCCGCCGCCAGGTTGTCCTGCTGCAGGTGAGCCAGCCCCAGCGAGGCCAGGCAGGCGCTGACCGGCTCCAGGTCGTCGGGGGTGTCTTCGCGATAGACCTGCACCGCCCGTTCCAGCATGCGCGCCGCTTCGCCGATGCGGCCCTGCTTGAGGTAGCAATTGCCAAGGGTCTGCAGGCTTTGCCCGACCAGCCGGTGGCTGCTGGAGAACAGCTGTTCCCGGGTGCTCAGCACCTCCAGGTACAGCGCCTCCGCTTCGGCGTGGCGTTGCTGCTCCCAGCGCAGGCCGGCTAGGCCGTCGCGAAGCGTGGCGAGAAGGGCGGGATCGAAGCCGTCGACGCTTTCGGCGAGGTCGAGTGCCTCGATGAAGCATTGCTCCGCCTTGTCCAGGTAACCGTGGGCTTTGTAATGCCCGGCCTGGTCGTTGAGAGCCATGACACGAGCGTTATCGAGGGCGGTGCTGAGCATGGGACGTCCCTTGAGGAAGCCTGGCGGCGGCCGTTATTTTTGTAGGAATGTGCGGATTTAATGGGAGGATTCTGGCGTGGGTCAAGCAAATCCCGGCTTTTTTTGTGGCTTATTGACCTACGTTCGGTAGAAATCCCGAACGGCACCACTGCGGCATTCGTGCTGATCTGGCTAAAGGCCACTGCTCGCGGTAGTGTGTCGGCACATTTTTCGACTTCCCGGGACGACCATGCGCATATGGCTTGCCGACGGCGTGGAACAGATCGGCCTGTGCGAACAGGCCGAGTTCCCGGCCATTGCCCGTGACGGTGGCAACCTGTCCTGGCAGCGGCGCGTCGACCTCGGGGATGCCTGGCAGGCCGAGGCCTTCGTGCAGTTTCACTTGCGCGACCGGCTGTTCGAACTGCGCGCGATGCTGGCCCGGCAGACCTTGCTGATTCACCGCCTCAGCGACGAACAGGTACTGCATCAGGTCGCCAACGAATTGCAGTTCGGCAACCTGCGCGCTGATCGTTACGCCTGGCGTGCGCAGGTCATTACCCATGCTGCCGAAGCGGTTACCGTGGTCGCTGCCCCGGCGCCGCCAGCACCGCAGCCGGAACGGGTGGAAGCGGTGGTGCCCGTGGCGGTGGCCAAGGAGGTGCCTGTAACCTCGCCGGCGCAGGCCGAGGCCCAGGACACCCTCGCCGCGATGCTCGAGCAGGCCGCACAGGAGGCGGCGCCGTTCTGCGAGGCGTGCGAACTGGCCAAGGCACAACCGGCTGCCGCCCTGGCAGCCGTCGAGCCGACAGCGGCCGAGCAGGTCCAGGATGCCCAGGCACAGGTGCTGGAGCAGGCGGCACAGCAGGCCATGCCTTTTTGCGAGATCTGCGAGCAGGCCAAAGCCCAGGCGCCCGCCGTGGCGGATCCTGTCCAGCAACCTATCGAAGCGGTACAAGACGCCCAGGCGGCCGTCCTGGAGCAGGCGGCCGAACGAGGCACGCCATTCTGTGAAATCTGCGAGGGCAAGCGATGACCGAGAATCTGTCCGGGCTTTCTGCGCTGGAGCGTCTGCCCGACCTGCTCTGGCCTGGGGGCGACGCCGACGACCAGCAGGTCTACGCCTTGCTCGATGGTGCCCGGGATCCGGCGATCCTGCCGTGGCTGGAGCGCAGCGGACTGGCGTGCGATTGCCTGTATTCAGGCGAGTTGATTCCGCGCCTCAAGGCCGCGGCGCCGTGGCTGGTCAGGCTGCCGACGCGGGCTCCGGCCAGCCTGGCCCTGCTGGACCTGGGCTGGGGCAATGCCTGGGGCATCCTGCTGGTGGCGCCGGCGGACCTGTCGATGGACCGCCTGCGCCGCCACTGCAAGAAATTCCTGCGGGTGCGTACCGAAGACAGGCGTGTCCTGAATTTCCGTTTCTACGATCCCCGGGTGCTGTCGGTGTTTCTTCCCACTTGCGATGCCTTGCAATACCGGGCGCTGCTCGGGCCCATGCGGCGGCTGGTGGTCGAGCTTGACGAGGGCACGAGCTGGCGGGTTTTCGAGCAAGGAGGGGAGAGCAGTGATGCTGCTGATCAATAACCTGCAGACGCAGCAGTTGGCCCAGGCCACCGACGAGGTATTCCTCAAGACCGTCGCTGCGCGTGTCAGCGTACACTGACCGCAGCGTTGCGAGCGCCTCGGCCCGCAGGCGCTGCTGACGCGCTTGCGCAGCGTTGGTCAGGTGGCGCTCGGCTATGGGATCGTGGAGCGGCCGGGCGATGCCGAACTGCAGGTGAAGGAACTGGGCCTCGGCCAGCGACCCATAGATCGCCGATGTGATATCGCCACTGCGCCACGCTGCACCGCCGAGCCAGGCATCGTAGCGTTCCAGTTTCTGCAAGGGCGGGTAGGTCGCCGGCGAGTCGAGGAAAAAGTCCTCCTCGGCCCCGGCCAGCTCGGCGTTTTGTGGTGAGTCGGTTTCATGCACGTCTGCTGGATCGTAATCGAGACTGGCGCTGAGCTGCAGGTTCCAGCGCAGGATGCAGTTATCGCTGGCCAGTTCCGTGCGGTAACGTTGCCCACCGAGACCGCGACCCTCCAGGTAGCAGCGGCTGTCCCAGACCAGGGTGCCGCCGTCATCGAGTTGGCGGGTCTTGATCAACAGGGTGCAATTGCGCAGTTCCAGATCGGTGAAGCTCAAGTCGAAGGGCGTCGAACGCCAGGCGTTGGCGTTCATCTGGTTGCCGATCAGCACCAGGGGCGTGCGTTTGCGCACCGCCCGTTGCAGGTTGGGGCCGAACCTGAAACCCACGTAATAGTGCGCGCCCGCCAGTACGGGAATGGTGGTCGCCGAGCCCGCGACAACCACCGACGACTCGATGAATATCGGCTCGCCAAAACTCAGGCTGTTCAGGCCGTTGTCCAGGGTCAGGGCGTTCGGGTGTTCATAGATGCCGTGCAGGGAAGGATGGTTCGTGATGTCTTTAACGACGATGCCGCACCAGGACTGCAGTCTCCAGGCCACCGTGGCGCGCTCGAACCACACGACAGCGGACAGGGGGGAGCCATCCTCCAGGGTACCCTTGATGAATAGCGTGTTGTCGGCGACCGAGGCCAGCTCGCGCCTGAGCACCATCGAGGCGTTCAGGCCGCTGGATTTCACCCGGGCCTTCACGCGCTTGACCACGTTCTTGCTGTTCATCCGCGGGATCAGCGGGTTCAGTTGTTCCTCGCCGACAAAGCCGCGGCTGGACAGGCCCAGGCGAACGCTTCTCCAGTGCTGTTCCAGCGTCCTGGTGTCGAGCCTGGGCAGCTTGGAGGTGTAGCTGCTTTCCTTGGTATTGCTGAAGTGGACGTCTCCCGGTTCACACTTCCAGGGGCTGGAGCTTCGCCACATCAGTGGCGAGCGCTCCAGTTCCGGGAGCAGGCCTTTCTTGCCGCTCTTGTGCGCCCCCCAGGCCTTGTCGTACCAGTCATCGACGATCGCACGCAGGGTTGGCATCAGAACCTCGCAGGCAGTCTGGGTGGTTTCGACAAGGGCATGGCAGTGCTCCGGAGTGATGCGGCACCCTGCCACTATTCACGGTCGGCTGGGTAGAGGGATGCTCGACAACCTCGTTATCCTCAGGGCAGGCACCGGCCTGCCAGGCCCTCGACCCACTGCCGCTGGAACGCTGCCACGGTCTCGACCGGCTGCTGCAACTGCACGAATTCCAGCATCGGATCGTCCACCCCGGTCCTCACGCCCGCCAGCTCCTCGATCGTCGCCAGCCCGCAGAACGGCACATAGGCCTCCGAGTAACCGCCCTCATGCACCAGCACCAGCCGCCCCCGGCACAGGCGCTCGGCGGCTTCGCGCACCCACCGGGTCATCTCGCGGAACGAGTCGCTGTGCAGCAGCATCCGCGCCAGCGGGTCCACGGCGTTGGCGTCGTAGCCGCAGGCGACGATGATCAGTTCCGGTTCGAAGCGCTCCAGTGCCGGCACCACGATGCGCTCCATCGCGTGGATATAGGCCGCATGTCCGCTGCCCGGCGGCAGGGGAATGTTGATATTCGCGCCCAGCCCGGCGCCGCGCCCGCGCTCGTCCTCGCCGCTGTAGCCGGCCGGGAAGCAGCCGTCCTGGTGCAGGGAAATGCTCAGCACGTCACCGCGTTCCTCGAAGATCGACTGGGTGCCGTTGCCGTGGTGCACGTCCCAGTCGATCACTGCGACCTTGCCCAGCCCGCGCCTGGCCTTGGCCACTTCGATGGCCACGGCGATATTGGCCAGGAAGCAGAAGCCCATGGCGCCGTCGGCCAGGCAGTGATGGCCCGGCGGGCGCGACAGGGAATAGGCGTTGTCCACCTCGCCAGCCAGCACCGCGTCCACCGCCGCCACTGCCAGGCCGGCGGACAGCCTGGCGATCTCGTAGCTGCCCGGCCCGATTGGCGCGTGCGGGCCCAGCTCGCCGCCACCGGCATCGCTGAGGGCCTTGAAGCGTTGCAGGTAATCAGGCGTGTGGACGCGCAGCAGATCCTCCTCGCTGGCAGGCGCCGCACCGCGCACCTGCAACCGGCGGGTCAGGCCGGAGACATCCAGCAGGCTTTTCAGGCGGCGCTTGGTTTCCGGTGATTCGGCATGTCCGGCGGCGGCCGGAGGCTGCACCCAGCCGCCTACCGGCAAGGTCAGGGCATGCAGGCCGGCGCTGTGCCAGAGGCTCAGTTCGTCGAAGAAAAAGGCAGTGTTTCGGCTCATGATGATTCCGTTTTTTCCAGGTGAAAGGAGGGCTCAGGCGCCGCGACGGCAACCGAGGATCAGCAGCAGGGAGGTGAAGGTCAGGGCGGCGGCGCCGATCAGCAGCGGCTGGTAGCTGCCGCTGCTTTCGATCAGGCGGCCGGCAATGGCCGGGCCGATTGCCAGGCCGGCGCCGATCACCAGGTTGGACGCGTTCATCAGGCGTCCGGAGCGGTCGAGGTCGGCCAGGCAGGCGAGCACCAGCGGCAGGATGAAGGTCCAGGTGAACTTGAACACCAGCGCCGCCAGCGCCAGCCGCGCCAGGGCCGGTTGGCCGAGGAGCAGCAGCACCGAACCGACCATCAGCCCGTAGCCCGCCAGCAACAGCAGGCCACGCGGCAGGCGTTCGCCGATCAGCGAGGCGCAACCGGCACCGACGATGCCCATCAGGGTGGCGATGGCCAGCACTTCGCCGCTGATTTCGGGGGCAATCCCGGCGGCGGCGCTGATCGCGCCGATGAAGGTCCACACGCCGCTGAGGCTGATGTAGAAGGCCAGGATGCCGAGGATCCCCAGGACGATCTTGCCTTTGTTCGCCGAGGGCGCTGTGTCGGCGCCCGTCGGTGCGGCTGGCGCTCCTTCCGGGAAGCAACGCGCCAGGGGCAGGAACAGCGCCATCAGTATCGCCAGCGACAGGTAGCAGGCGGCCAGCCCGTAGTGTTCGAACAGGCGCGGCAGCACGCTCAGGCCGATCGCCCCGACCACCAGCTGACCCATGACCCACAGGCCGTAGACCCGGCTCGGATTGCTGGTGGAGGCGGCGCTGGACAGGCACACGATCATCAGCGAGCCGCCGGCCAGGGCGCTGCAGAAGCGCAGGGCCAGCAGCGTGGAGTAATCCGTGGCGTAGATCGACAGCAGGTTGGCGGCGATGAAGGCGAGGCCCGCGAGCAGGGCGACCCGTCGCCAATCGGCGTGCTTGAGCCACCAGAAGGCGGGCAGGGTGGCCAGGCTCATGGCGCCCAGTTCGGCGGAAAACAGATCGCCGATCCGTGACGGGCTCAGGCTCCACTGCGTGGCCAGTTGCGCGGCCACCGCCGGCGCGGTCATGAGGATGGTCGGGGTGATCGCGGCGAACAGCACGATGGCCGCCAGCAGGGCCAGGTGCGACGAAGCGGTAGCGGATCCAGCGGACAGGGGCTTGCTGCTCATGGGCATCTCCGCGTCAGAACACATGGACCAGGCGCAGCAAGGCGTCGGTACCGTGGTAGCCGTTGTCGGTGGCGACGTTCTGCGACAGGCTGAACATCACCTGGTTTTGCCGGTCCAGCCAGTGGCCGAGCTCGAAGCCCACCTGGGTGTAGCGCTTGTGGGTGTCGTCGATGCGCTGGCCGTCGATCTTCAGTTCGCCGCCGTCGGCATGGATCAGGCGCAGCGCGCCGTAGGTGGCGGGAGTGAAGTCGTAGGAGGCGAAGGCTTGCAGGCGATAGAGCGGGTCCTGCTTGAGGTCGCTGCCGAAGTAGTCGTCGTTTTTGCCGTAGAGCTGGGCTTCGAGGTTGGCTTCCAGCACCCACTTCTCGCCGATGCCCCGGGTGTAGTTGTAAACGAAGGTGGTGCCCCAGCGGTTGGCACCGGGCGAGACGTCCGGATTTTGCCCGTGGTACTCGCCGACCGGCAGGGTGACCAGGGTCAGCAGGCCGCTGTAGGTGCGGCTGGCCGGGTCGTTGATGAAAAACAGCGTGCCGCCCACCTGCGGGTCGCCGAAGCCGCTTTCTCCGGTATGCCGGCTCGCGCCGGGCAGGCGTGCATCGATGTCGGCGAAGGGCACGATGAACTGCGGGGTACACAGGGTGCCGCAAAGGTCGCTGAAGAACACCTGGCGGTAGGCCACGGCATTGACCTTCAGCTCGGCCTTGCCGGTGCTATCGGCCGGGCCGTGGAAGTCGCCGGCACGGGTGGCCGGCAGGTACAGCACGCCGAGGCTGGTGCCGGAAGGGGCGCCGAAAAAATCCCGGGCGTTGAGGTCGGCGGCCTGGGCGTGCAGGCTCGACAAGGCGCCGGCCAGGGCCAGCGTGCGGATCAAGGGATGGGTCATGGTCGTGGTGTCTCTTCTTCTATGGTTGGCAAATCGCAGGCAAAGCCGGGCCGTCACCGGCGCAGAGCGTCGGCGGGCGGTCAGGGTCGATCAGCGTCCGGGGTCAGTCGGGCGGGGTATGCAGCAACTGGGCGATGCGGGTCTTATCGTTGACCCCGAGCTTGTGATAGATGGCGCGGATATGGTGGCGCACGGTGTTGGGTGCCATGCCCAGGTCGCGGGCGATTTCCTTGTAGGTCTTGCCCTCGCCGAAGCCCATGGCGACATCCTGTTCCCGCGGGCTCAACTGGGCCAGGGCACCGCGGGGGCGGGCGGCGAGGAGAAACAGGTCGCCTACCGCCGAGGCTTCGATCTGCAGGTGCTTGCCCTCATGCCCGCGGCCGTCCACGGCCATCGGCAGCAGCGGGCCGCTCCACTGCGGCCACTCGCCCAGCAGCAGATCGACGAATCCACGCTCGGCACACTGCAGGGTGCCGCGCTGGTCGCACACCGCCAGCGCCAGGTTGCGCGACGGGCTGAGGGACTCGCGCTTGGTCACCAGGGTGCGGATCTGGTTGGCCGACACCGCTGCGACCAGGTGCAGCATGGCGTTATCGAGGATCAGCCGGTCCTGTTCGGTGAAGCGCGGCGCGCCCGGGGCACGGTACAGGGCCAGGTGGTCGCTCAACAGGGTGCGCGGATCGACATGCACCACGCACAGCAGCTCGCCGATGCCGTAGGCCTGTCCCAGCCAGTTGAGGCCGGGGCCGTTGTCGGGGTCGCGCATGTCGATGATCACCGACTGCCCGGGATGGGCGTGGACCCGGCCGACCGTGACGTCGATATGGCGGATGGACTGCCAGTCCGGGAGGTAGCTGGCGGGCAGCCCATGCAGGTAGGAGCTGTGTTCTTCCGGCAAGCCGTCGATCAATGCGGCGCGGCCCCACCACGCGCTGGCAAAGGGCAACACCTGGCCGATGCAGTCCAGGGCCGGGCGGTGGAAGTTCGCGAGGTCCTGGTTCTGCGCCAGGCGCTGGAGCTCCAGGCTCATGTTGCTGAACGCCTGCAACAGGCGGGCGGGACTGTATTCGTGCCGGGACATGGGGCAACTACCTCTGTGCGACTGTTGTTATTGGTTTCGTCAGGGGTCTTGGGGTGGCCGGAGGGGGCAGGGCCTGGATCGAGTTTCGCGGTAAAGGGTGGTGGATCACTATCCTACAGATGCAGGAGGGTGGGGGCTTGTCGCTGCATGCCGTGCTTTTGTGGGGGCGTGTCGCAAGGTCATGCGATAACTTCCCGACCCCGCCACCCACTTGATGGTTTCCCCTAGCACCCCGGAAAGCCTTATCGGGAAAGCCCCTACGCCACTAAAGGTTGTGTCCTGGAAGACGATTCATTGAGTCAAATGCGCTTTCGGTGGTCATACGACTGACTCCGGACATGCCTGACCCATTCGTTTCTGGAATTCGTCCATGCCAACCGTTTCGCGGGCTTTTGCCAACGCCCTGATCTCCGCGCTGGGAGGTGTCCAGCCCGCCGTTCGCGAGCTGTGCCAGCACCTGGCCGAACCCTTGCTGGACCCGTCCGCGCCTGCCTTCATCCCCTTGGCCAGCCTCGACGCTGTGTTCGACCAGGCCAGCCTGCTCGGCGGCGATCCGGGGATCGGCCTGCGCGCGTTCGAGCATGCTCACCCGGCCCACCTCGGGCCACTTGGCTACGCGGTGATGTCCAGCCCGACTATCAAGAGCGTGCTGGTGAGCCTGGCCGAGCATCACCATTTGGTGGGCACCGGTTTCTGCCTGTTCGTCGAAGAACGCAGCGACGGCGTGCGCCTGGTCGGCGTGCCTACCGGAACTGGCCAGCGCGAACTGTCGCGGGTGTTCATCGACGCGGTGGCGGCGATCACCGTCGGCCTGCTGTGCTGGTTGGTGCCGGGGCGGACGATCCGGCCATTGCGCGCGGAACTGAGCTATCCGCCGTGCACCGTTAGCGCCGATGCAAGGCGGGTCTATGGTGAGCATATCCAGCACGGCGCGGCGCAGAATGCCTTGTTGTTCAGCCATGCCGATGCCGCGCTGCCGGTGGCCAGCCACGATCCGGCGCTGCATGCAGTACATCGCGACTACCTGGCACGCTGGCAGGCGCAGATGGGCGGCGATCGCCTCAGCCTGAAGGTCCGGGCGGTCATCAGCGAGCAACTGGGCCAGGGGCGTCCGGTAACCCTGGCCCGGGTCGCCGAGGTGCTGGCCATGAGTGGTCCGCGCCTGAGTCGCAACCTGGAAGGCGAGGGGCACAGCTTCGTGCGTTTGCTCGACGAGGTGAGGCTGCGCGACAGCCATCGGCTATTGCGCAACAGCACTCTGAGCTTCAAGCAGATTGCCTACCAGGTCGGTTTTCGCCATCAAAGTGCTTTCAACAAGGCCTGCGAGCGCTGGTTCGGCATGGGGCCGGGACGCTATCGCGAGCAGCTCTGAAGGCTTTCGTTTATCCGCGCAGGCTTTTTGTTTATCCCGGCAGCGCGGACCACGGCAACCCGGGAAAAAAGCCGCCACACTTGATACGCACACGTTTGCGCAGCCGTTGAGGGACCTTCTGCCCGCATGCCACCAGCCACCGTTTCATTTCGCTACTGCCTGATCCTTGTGGTCATCCTGTTGCTGGAGCCGCTCCTGGGGCTGTTCGCGGCTCTCGGCGCCTGTGCTGGCGTCCTCCTGCTGGACCTGTGCCTGCGCCAGCGCGCACATCTGGCCCGCTGTCAGGAGCAGGCGCGGGCGCTGCGCGAGGGCATGCGGGTGCTGCAGGGTGAAGCCAGCGACAGCCTGGGGCTGATGCGCAAGGACCTGGCGCACCTGGGCCAATTGGCGAACCAGGTCGTTGCCTTGAGCAACGAGTGTGACGCGGCCCTGCAACAACAGCAGCGCAAGTTCGATCTGGCGTTGACCGCCTTTGCCCGGATCAAGGTAGAGGGTCGGCAGTTGCTGGAGGATGCCCGTCAGGTCGGCAGTGAATCACGCCAATCGATGAAGCTGGCACTGGAGGGCCAGGCGGGGCTCAGTGCCACCCTGATGGCGTTGCGCAGTGTCGACCGGACGGCGCTGGCAGCCAGGACCGACCTGGGCAACGAGGTGCGCCTGCTGGCACGCCAGGGGCGCGACCAGACCTACGACGCCAACCTGGCCCTTGCCGGGATCAGCGCCGCCTCGAGCAGCATCGAAGAGCGCGGCATGTCCATTGCGGTGGCCTGCGAAGCACAGGAGCGTGGTATGCAGGACCTCGACGAAGCGCTGGCCGAAGTCCAGCGCCTGGGGTTCACCTCGGGCTGGCGCTCGCGCCAGGCTCGTGCCGCCAGCGAGGCGTTGCTGCAGGAAGCCGCACGGCTGGACGCGCGACTGCGGGATGGCCCGTGGATGCAGCAGACTCAACAGGATGACGAAGGCGAGGATGCTGCTGTTCAAGGCCCTGATGGGGCATTTACCACGCGCTGATCAAATCCCTGGCCCGGGAAGTGATCTGATCTGAAGTGTGTGGTGGTCTCTCAGGCCTCATCGCTGGCAAGCCAGCTCCCACAGTGACCGCGTGCACCGCCGGACCTGTGGGAGCTGGCTAGCCGGCGATGAGACCTGAAAGAACAGCCCAAGACCCCTCAGGCAATCACCCCCATATATTCCCGCGCCAGCCCCAGGTACTCCTCGGCCCGGCTGTACCGTGCCACCAGTTCGCCGGGCCTGAGCTCGGCGCCGGCATCCGGCCCGCGCTGCGCCCGCAGGGTGTCGTAAGTGGCCTTGATCGCCGCGAAGCAGGCCGCATGCCCGTCCACCACGATCCGCACGCCGAGTCCGGTCAGGCGTTGTTCGTCCCAGGCCTGTTGGCTGCCATAGGTCACCAGCATCAGGGGTACCCGCAATCCTTCGGCGATTGCTTCCAGTTGCTCGAAGTCCCTCACCCCGATCAGGCAGATTCCGTCTGCCCCGGCCTCCTGATAGGCCCGGGTGCGCTGGATAACCTGCGACAAGGATTGCACCCCGGCATGGGTCCGGGCGATCAGTGCCAGGCTGCGGTCCTGCCGCGCCCGCTGCGCGGCGCGCAGTTTGCCGACGGCTTCCTCGACACTGATCAGCTCCGACAGCGGCTCTTCGAAGCGCGCCGGCAGCAGGGTGTCCTCAAGGGTCAGGGCGGCGACCCCGGCCCGTTCCAGCTCGGCGACACAGCGCATCACATTGAGCGCGTTGCCGTAGCCATGGTCGGCATCGGCGATCACCGGCAGGCGCGACACCCGGCCGATGCGGGTGGCCTGCTCGACGAACTCGCTCAAGGTCAGCAGGGCGATGTCCGGCGCGCCCAGCACCTGCAACGAGGCCACCGAGCCACCGAGGATGCCGACCTCGAAGCCAAGGTCGGCGGCGATGCGCGCGGAAAGGGGGTCGAACACCGAAGCGGTACGCTGGCAGGCCGGGCGGGCGAGCAGGCCACGGAAGGTCTCGCGCAGTGCGTGATGACTGGCTGGATACATGGCGATATCTCGTTGTTCTGTAAAGAAGGGAACGGCCGACCGGTGCTGCGTGGGCACCGGTCGGTCGTGGTCTTACTTGATGAAACGCACCTGCGCGTTGATCTTCTCGATCACCGAGCCCTTGCGTTCGTTGAAGCGCTTCTTGTTCTGTTCGAACAGGTTGTTGCCCTTGGTATCGATGGAAATGATCAGCGGGCCGAACTCGCGCACGCGGTTGACCCACAGGGTCTCGGGCATGCCCAGGTCCTGCCATTCGGCACGTTCGATCTCTTCCACCTTGGTGGCCGCGAGCACCGCGCAACCGCCGGGGAACACCGCATGCACTGCCTTGTTCTCCAGGCAGCCGGTGGTGGTTTCCGGGCCCATGCCGCCCTTGCCGACGATCAGCTTGACGCCGGTCTGCTCGATGAATTCCTTCTCGAACTTCTCCATGCGCATGCTGGTGGTCGGGCCGATGGAGACCATCTCGAAACTGCCATCGTCCTTCTTCTTGACGATGGGGCCGGCGTGGAAGATCGCGCCACCGCGCAGGTCCACCGGCAGTTCGCGGCCCAGTTCGATCAGGCGCCGGTGCGCGACGTCGCGGCAAGTCACCAGTTGGCCGGTGAGGTAGACCACGTCGCCCACGTTGAGCTCGGCCAGGTCTTCGTCTTTGATCGGGGTGCTGAGGATCTTTTTCACAGAACTACACCTTCATGGGAAAGGATGTCGTAGGACAGGTCGGCGTTGATGCGGATCTTGCCGCGGCGGTGGGCCCAGCAGCCGGTGGATACGGCAACACCGATGGTCGAAGGGTGACGGGCCGAGGACTCGATGTTCACCCCCATCACGCTGCTGTTGCCGGTCAGGCCCTGGGGCCCGATGCCGATTTCGTTCAGGCCTTCTTCCAGCAGCTTTTCCATCAGCGCCGCGCTTTCGTTCGGGTGGCTGGAGTCCACTTCACGCAGGATCGCTTTCTTCGACAGGCGCGCGGCGGTCTCGACCGAAGTAGAGACACCTACGCCGACCAGCAGCGGCGGACAGGCATTGACGCCGCGGGAGGTGATCACGTCGAAGACGAATTCGGTCACCCCTTCGTAGCCCTGGCCGGGCATCAGCACCTTGGCCGAGCCGGGCAGGGTGCAGCCGCCACCGGCCATGTACACGTCGACGATGGCGTAGTCGGCATCCGGGATGATTTCCCAGTCCAGCCAAGGGATCTTCGAGCCGGTATTGGTCCCGGTGTTCTTCTCGACGAAGGTCTCCACGGCGTTGTGGCGCAGCGGGCCCTGGATGGTCGCCTCCTTCGTGGCGTTCTCCAGGATGCTCTCCATCTCGCCCAGCAGCGGGAAGCGCGCTCCGGCCGAGACGAAGTACTGGATCACCCCGGTGTCCTGGCAGCTCGGGCGGTTGAGCTTGTCGGCATAGTCCTGGTTCTCGGCCATGGAGTCGTACACGGCGATGGCCAGGGGGTTGGTTTCCGCCGCGCGCAGCTTGGCGGTCTTGGCCTTGACGTCCCTGGGCAGGCGCTTGCCGATGTAGGCGGTGAATTTCGCCAGGGTATCGGTGAGCGACTGGACGGCTTCTTCTCTTTCCACGGTTTATCTCCTTACAGCATCACAAGGCGGGTGGGTTCGGGTGCAGGTCATGCACCGCTGGCGGTGGTCGCCGGTGTCACGGTCTGGTTGTTGTGCAGCGCGGGGGCTGCCTCGGCACGGTGTGCTTCGGCTTCGGGCTGGCCGTCGAGGACGCGGTTGAGCTGGGCGCTGTCCAGCGCGCCGACCCATTTGGCGATGGCCAGGGTGCCGACGGCGTTGCCGATGGTGTTGGTGATGGCGCGGGCTTCGGACATGAAGCGGTCCACGCCGAGCAGCAGGACCATGCCGGCCACCGGGATACTGCCCAGCGACGCCAGGGTCGCGGCCAGGGTGATGAAGCCGGAGCCGGTCACCCCGGCCGAACCCTTGGAGGTGAGCAGCAGCACGCCGAGGACGATGAGCTGGTCGGTCAGGCTCAGCGGCGTGTTGGTGGCCTGGGCGATGAAGATCGCCGCCATGGTGTAGTAGATGCACTGGCCATCGGGGTTGAAGGTCAGCCCGGACGGAATCACCAGGCCCACCACCGGTTTCGATACGCCGGCCTTTTCCAGCTTGCCCATCAGTTGTGGCACCACCGATTCCGAGGAACTGGTGCCGAGCACGGTGAACAGTTCTTCCTTCAGGTATTTCAGGAATTTCCACAGGCTGAAGCCGGACAGGCGGGCGACGAAGCCCAGCACGATCACCACAAACAGGAAGCAGGTGATGTACATGGTCGCCATCAGCTTGCCGAGGGACACGATCGAGCCCAGGCCGTACTTGCCGACGGTGAAGGCCATGGCGCCGCAGGCCGCCAGCGGGGCGACGCGCATGACCATGCCGACGATGTGGAACATGCCGTGGGAGAAGCTTTCCAGCACGTCCACCACCGGTTTGCCGCGCTCGCCCAGATGGGCCAGGGCGATGCCCAGCAGGGTCGAGAACAGCAGGATCGGCAGGATCTCGTTCTTGGCGAAGGCGTCGGTGACGCTGGCCGGGATGATATGCAGGAGGAAGTCGGTGAAGCTGCCGGAGCCGGCCGCTGCTGCCGAGGTGTAGCTGGCGATGCTCTTGGTATCCAGGGTCGCCGGGTCGACGTTCATGCCCACGCCGGGCTGCGCCAGGTTGACCACCACAAGGCCCAGCACCAGGGCGAAGGTGGACAGCACTTCGAAGTAGATCAGGGCGCGGGCGCCGACCCGGCCCAGTTCCTTCATGTTTTCCATTTTGGCGATGCCGAGCACCACCGTGGCGAAGATGATCGGCGCGAAGACCATCTTGATCAGTTTTATGAAGGCATCGCCCAAGGGCTTGAGATCGACGCCGACTTCGGGCCAGAACACCCCGAGGGCGATACCGAGGCTGACGCCGATCAGGACCTGCACATACAACTTGCCTAGAACTTTCATGGCCGTTTTTCTCCGCTTTATTGTTGTGAGTCGGATTTTTTCTTGTCGGCCGGGCTTGTCGCGCCGCTGCGACCAGGCAAGTCGCAGCGGCGGGATAGCCCAGGTTTCGTGTGGGTAATCACGGGAGGGAAAGTTAAAGGTTTTTCTGAAACGTGGTAATACAATGAATTTCACTTCATTGTTTACCTGAGGTTACTAATGAGTCCGGTCTCGGAATTGGCCTTCTTTATCCAGCTGGTGCGCCTTGGCAGCCTGGCGGCGACGGCCAGGGAGCTGAACCTGACCCCGCCGGCGGTTTCCAAGCGCCTGGCCCAGCTGGAGCAGCGCCTGGGCGTGCGTCTGCTCAACCGCACCACGCGCAGCATCAGCCTCACCGCCGAGGGCGAGCTGTACCTGGTCAACGCCCAGCGTATCGTCGGCGAGATCGAGGAAATGGAGCGCCAGGTCTCCAGCAGCCGGGCCGAGCCCAAGGGCCTGTTGCGGGTCAATGCGCCGCTGGGCTTCGGGCGCACGCACGTGGGGCCGGCGATTTCTTCCTTCGTCCAGCGGCATCCGGAAGTGGAGGTGCAATTGCAACTTACCGACCGGCCGATCAACCTGCCGGACGATGCCATCGATGTAGCGATCCGCTTCGGCGACCTGCCGGACTCGCGCTTGATCGCGCGCAAGATCGCCAGCAACCGTCGGCGCCTGTGTGCCGCGCCGGCCTACCTGGCGCGCTGCGGCACCCCTGAAACCCCCAGGGACCTGGCCAGCCACCACTGCATCGTGCTGCGCCAGAACGACGCCGCCTTCGGCAGTTGGCGCCTGAGCCGGGGCAAGCAGGCGGAATCGGTCAAGGTGCGCGGCGGGCTCAGCACCAACGATGGCGAAGTCGCCTTGAACTGGGCGCTGGAGGGGCATGGCATCCTGATGCGGGCCGAGTGGAACCTGGCGCGCTACCTGCGTTCCGGTGAGCTGGTGGAGGTGCTGGGCGACTACGAGACACCACCTGCCGATATCTATGCGGTGTACCTGGAGCGCCTGAACCTGTCGGCCAAGGTGTCGTTCTTCATCGAACACCTGCGTGCCTTCTTCGAGCGTGAAGCCTGGAAGTGAGGCCAAGGAAAAATATGGTCCGGGCAGAGGAAAAACCTCGGTCGGGGTTTTCCACTGCTAGGGTAAGGTGATGGGTAAACCTGCCAGGAGAAGTTCACGTGGCGTCCTACACCCTGCGACAACTCAAGTATTTCGTCACCACGGTGGAGGCTGGCAGCGTTGCCGAGGCTTCGCGCCAGCTGTACATCGCCCAGCCGTCGATTTCCACGGCGATCAAGAGCCTGGAAGAGAGCTTCGGCGTGCAGCTGTTCATCCGCCATCACGCCCAGGGCGTCTCGCTGACCCCCAGTGGCAAGCGCTTCTACGCCAAGACCAAGTCGCTGCTGCAGATGGCCCGGGAGTTCGAGCAGAACGCCCTGGCCGACAACGACACCGTGGCCGGGCAGATCGATATCGGCGTATTCGAAACCGTCGCGCCGTTGTACCTGCCGCGTCTGATCGCCGGGTTCCGCGAGCGTTATCCCGGCGTGGACATCCGCATGCGCGACGGCGAGCAGCAGGAGCTGGTGCAGGGGCTGACCTCGGGGGCGTTCGACCTGGCCTTCCTGTACGACCACTACCTGGACAACACCATCGAGACCGAACCGCTGATGCCGCCGCAGAAGCCCTATGTGCTGCTGCCGCAAAAGCATCGTTTCGCCAGCCAGGCCCAGGTATCACTGCGCGACCTGTGTCCGGAGCCGATGATCCTGCTCGACGTCGCGCCGAGCCGGACCTACTTCGTCAGCCTGTTCAACGACCTCGGGCTGACCCCGAACATCGTCTTCAGCTCGCCGTCGATCGAGATGGTGCGGGGCATGGTAGGGCAGGGTTTCGGCTTCTCGCTGCTGGTCACCCGGCCGAGCTCGGAATGCACCTATGACGGGCAGAAAGTGGTGGCGGTGGACATCGCCGAGCCGGTGGAACTGTCCGGACTGGTCACGGCCAAGCTGAAGCGGGTGCAGTTGACCCGGCCGGCGCAGTTGTTCGTGGATTTCTGCAGGGAAGAGCTCTCCGGGCTTTCCTGAATCGGCTGGCCCAAAACCCTGTGGGAGCTGGCTTGCCAGCGATTTGGCCGTCGACAACAAAGATGTTGTCCAGTCGGGCCTCATCGCTGGCAAGCCAGCTCCCACAGGAGGGTGCATGGTCTTGCGGTCTTGCTTACTCCGGAATCACCGCGATCACATCGATCTCCATCAACCACTCCGCCTGCGCCAGCCCGGCCACCACCAGGCCGGTGGAGATCGGGAATACGCCCTTGAGCCATTTGCCCACTTCCCGGTATACCGGTTCGCGGAAGCGCGGGTCGGTGATGTAGGTGGTGGTCTTGACGATATGGCTCAGGTCCGAACCCGCTTCTTCCAGCAGTTGCTTGACGTTCTTCATCGCTTGTTCGGCCTGCGCGCGCGGGTCGCCGAGGCCCACCAGGTTGCCTTCGAAATCGGTCCCCACCTGGCCCCGTACGTACACGGTATTACCGGCACGTACGGCCTGGCACAGGTCGTTGTCGAGGGTCTGGTTGGGGTAGGTGGCCTTGGTGTTGAACATGCGGATGCGGGTATGGGTTGGCATCAGTTGACTCCTTCGAGAGCAGCGTTTTCAGACGATTCGGTAGCGGCGGCGGACTGGCGCTGAGCCTTGTCGCGGTAGGCCAGGTAGGTGCGTTGGGTGGCGATGTGCCCGGCCACGTGCTTGGCGTCGTGCCACACGCCCCAGATGAACGAGGAGCCACGGCGCGACAGCCATGGCAGCCCCAGGAAGTAAACGCCGGGCTCGCTGGACACGCCGCGCTGGTGCCTGGGTTTGCCGTTGGCATCGAAGGCATCCACCGCCAGCCAGCTGAAGTCCAGGCCGTAGCCGGTGGCCCAGATCACGCTGGTGACGCCGGCCTTGGCCAGGTCCAGTTCGAGGATCGGCCGGGTCATGCATTCAGGATCGGCCAGGCGCATGCGGGCCTGCGGTTCTTCCGGCAGGTCGAGGCCGTTGCGTTCGATGTAGGCGTCGGCAGCGTCCAGCAGCGCCAGGTAGTTCTCATCGCCGAGACGGATGTTGTCCACCAGGTTGTCCTGGAAGCGCACGACCCCATCCTGGAACGATTGGGTCAGGCCGACCAGGGTCATGCCCTGGTGGGCCAGGGCGCGGAAGTCCACGGTATGGCCGCCGCGGGCGCCGCTGACGGCGATGGTCACGTGCTCGCGGCCGGGCTTCATGATTTCCGCGTCCCATTCGCCGAGCACACCCAGCCACCAGCAGAAATCGCGGTTGCGATATACGCGCGGCGGGCGGTCGTGGGCACCCACCGAAAGATAGACCTTGCGCCCGGCACGCATCAGTTCGTCGGCGATCTGCACACCGGAAGAGCCGGCGCCCACCACCAGCACCGCGCCCTCGGGCAACTGCTGCGGATTGAAGTAGGCGGCGGAGTGGATCTGGTGCAGCGCCGGATCCTTCGGCGCGATGGCCGGGATCACCGGGCGCTGGAACGGGCCGGTCGCGGCAACCACGCGGGCAGCATGCAGCGTGCCTTCGCTGGTTTCGATGGTAAAGCCCGGGCGATCGGCGTTGCGGGTGACCTTTTTCACCTCGACGCCGGTGCGGATCGGCAGGTCGTACTTGCGCACGTAGGCTTCGAAGTAATCGGCGACCTGGTCCTTGCCGGCGAAGGCGTCGGCGTCGAGGTCGAATTCCAGGCCGGGGAAGCGGTCGTGCCAGACCGGGCCGTTGGCCACCAGCGAATCCCAGCGGCCGGTGCGCCACGCTTCGGCGATGCGATTGCGCTCCAGCACCAGGTGCGGCACGCCGAGCTTGCTCAGGTGTTCGCTCATGGCCACCCCGGCCTGTCCGGCGCCGACCACCAGGGTATCGATTTCAAGGTTGTTCAAAGTCATGCCCATTGCCCTTTCTCCAGGCGTTGTGTTCGGGGACGGTCGGAGAACCGCCGTTGCCTGGGGCCAGACTAGGGAAGCGCAGGAAAAGGCGAAAATAGTTAATAACTGGGGGTTGGCGATAAAAAGCCGAGGGTGGGTGCCCTGGCGGGGCCAGGCCAGTTTTTTCCTTCCCCCAAGCCATAAATCCGCGAATTTCCCGCTCCACTGCGGCCAGCCACAATGCTCTCTGAACCAGACCTTCAAGGAGCCCCTGCATGACCTTCTCCATCATTGGCCGCTGCCCCGAAACCGGCCAGGTCGGCATCGCCATCAGTTCCTCCAGCATCGCCGTCGGCGCCCGCTGCCCCTGGGTGCGTGCCGGCGTCGGCGCGGTGTCGACGCAGAACATCACCCTGCCAGCCCTCGGCCCGCAGATCCTCGATCTGCTCGAGCGTGAGCAGAGCGCGCCTGCCGATGCCCTGGAGCGAGCGCTCGGCGCCAACGGTTGGAGCCAGTACCGCCAGGTCACGGTGATCGACAGCCAGGGCCGGGTCGCGCTGTTCACCGGCAGCGAAGCCTTGGGTGTGCACCATGCAGTGGCCGGCGAGCAGTGCGCGGCGGCGGGCAACCTGCTTTCCGGGCGCCACGTGATCGAAGCCATGGTCAGCGCCTTCGAACAGGCCGACGGCCAGCTTCCCGACCGCCTGCTGGCCGCGATGCACGCCGCCATGGCCGCCGGTGGCGAGGCCGGCCTGGTGCATTCGGCGGCGCTGAAGGTGGCAGGGGAACTGACCTGGCCGCTGGTGGACCTGCGCGTGGACTGGGCCGACGAAGACCCCATCGGCCAGCTCGATGCCCTGTGGCAGGCCTACCGCCCGCAGATGCAGGACTACGTGACCCGCGCCCTCGACCCCACCGCCGCGCCGAGCTACGGAGTGCCGGGCGATGAATGACGCGAACAGCCGTGGCCTGCTGGCGCGCTTGATCGCCTTCCCGACGGTCAGCCGCGACTCCAACCTGGAACTGATCGCCTTTATCCGCGACTACCTGGCCAGTCATGGCGTGGACAGCGAGCTGTTTCTCAACGACGAGGGCACCAAGGCCAATCTGTTCGCCACCATCGGCCCTCGGGACCGTGGCGGTGTGGTGCTGTCCGGGCATACCGACGTGGTGCCAGTGGACGGCCAGGCGTGGACGGTCGAGCCCTTTGCCATGAGCGAGCGCGACGGCCGCCTGTATGGCCGCGGCGCCGCCGACATGAAGGGCTTCATCGCCTGCGTGCTGGCGGCGGTCCCGGCCTTCGTCGCCGCGCCGCTGCGCACCCCGGTGCACCTGGCGTTTTCCTATGACGAAGAAGTCGGCTGCCTCGGCGTGCGTTCGATGCTCGCCGCCCTGGAGCAGCGCCCGCACAAGCCGGTGCTGTGCCTGATCGGCGAGCCCACCGAGCTCAAGCCGGTCCTCGGCCACAAGGGCAAGCTGGCCATGCGTTGCCAGGTGCATGGCGCGGCCTGCCACTCGGCCTACGCACCCTATGGCGTGAACGCCATCGAATATGCGGCGCGCCTGATCGGCAAGCTCGGCGAGATCGGCGAACGCCTGGCCGCTCCCGAACTGCACGACGAACGCTTCGATCCGCCGTTCTCCACGGTGCAGACCGGCGTGATCAAGGGTGGCCGGGCGCTGAATATCGTCCCGGCGGAATGCGAGTTCGATTTCGAGGTACGGGCCTTGCCGGGCTTCGATGCGCAGGTGGTAGCGGATGAACTGGAGCGTTTTGCCGAGGCGGAACTGGTACCGAAGATGCAGGCGGTAGAGCCCGCTACCGGTGTCAGCCTGCGACCGCTGAGCGCCTATCCGGGGCTGGCCACCGCGCCTGATAGCGAGGCGGCCAGGGTGCTGGCGATGCTCAGTGGTTCCGACGGGTTCGGCACCGTGGCTTTCGGTACCGAGGGCGGGCTTTTCGAGCAGGCAGGGATTCCCACCGTGGTGTGCGGGCCGGGGAGCATGGACCAGGGACACAAACCGGATGAATTCGTCAGCCTGGAGCAATTGCGCGGGTGTGACGAGATGCTGGGGCGGTTGCTGGTTTATTTGCGGGGGTGAGCTGCCGATGCCGCGCTCAATGGCCGGGTCAAGTTCTGTTGCATATGTCTGGAAACTTCACCGATTTCCGACTTTCTTGTAGGCAATTTCCCAAGCATACTCCCGACCCCCGCTTGGTGGTTGCGTCCATGGGAAACCCTGCCTAGTCTTCGCCGGTCGTCGCACATCGACGACACGGATTAGCAGTCCGAATGGCTAGTGCACTCCAGCGACGCTTGTAATGGCGGCTGTGCGTGTGGGCACCTTCGGGTGCGCCGGGTCTCCTAGCCCTCGGTCTGCTAACCCACGTACAGCTGCCACCCACTCGTTTAGCGGCGAGTCGGTGACCGCATCACCCGGCTAGGAGTTACACCATGAAAAAGCTCGTCCCCGATCCACCCCCGACCCTCTGCGTCGGCCCCGGCCTCTCTCATGAAGACGCCATCCAGCGGGCAACCGAACACCTCGTCAAAGCCATCCAGTACGCCGCCTGCCTTCCCGACCTGCCCAATGACCGCCACCAGGAATTGCTCAGTGACGCGTTGCTGAACATGAGGATTTGCAAAGCATTGCTGACGCTATCGGTGTCAGCTTCGCCGCTGACCGTAGCGGTATGAAAAAAGGCCGCGGAGCAAACCTCCGCGGCCTTTGCGTTCAGGCCCTGCGTGCGATCAGTGCGCAGCCGCCAGCCTGGCGCTGGTCTGCCGCCGGCGATACGCGCTGTCCCGGGTCGCCAGCCAGTAGTACAGCGGCGAGGTGACCAGCAGCCCGACCAGCCACGACAGGTCGGCGCCATCGATATGCGCCGAGACCGGGCCGACATACAGCGGGGTATTCATGAACGGAATCTGCACCAGGATGCCGATGGCGTAGGCCAGCAACGCCTGCGGGTTGTAACGGCCATAGATGCCGCCATCGACCTTGAAGATCGAGGCGATGTCGTAGTCGCCCTTGTGGATCGCGTAGAAGTCGATGAGGTTGATCGCCGTCCACGGCACCAGCACCACCAGCAGCACCAGGACCATATCGACGAAGTGGCCGATGAAGTCCGCCGAGGCGAACACCGCCACCACGCAGCAACCCAGCAGCACCACCAGCGACAGCACGGCGCGGCTTTTCGCGGTAGGGATCCAGCGATACGCGAAGGTCTGCACCAGTGTGATCAGCGACAGCACCGCGCCATACAGGTTGAGGGCGTTATGGCTGATCACGCTGAGCAGGAACAGCACCAGCATCAGCGGACCGATGGCGCCGGTGGCGAGCTTGACCGCGTCCATGCTGTCCATGCCGGCCGGCACCGCCAGTACCGCGACGGCACCGAACACGAAGGACAGGCTCGAACCCAGGGCCGAGCCCAGGTAGGTGGTCCAGAAGGTCGCCGCCACCGGCACGTTGGCCGGCAGGTAGCGCGAATAGTCGGACACGTAGGGGGCGAAGGCGATCTGCCACAGCGCGGCGAGGGACACCGTGGCCAGCCAGCCGGACAGGTTGAAGCTGCCGCGGGTGAGGAAGTCATCGGACTGCACGTGGCTGAGGATGTAGCCGAAGCCCACCACGATACCGATGCCCAGCACCCAGGTGCCGATGCGGTTGAGTACGTGGATGAAGCGGTAGCCGATGATGCCGATGATTCCCGAGCCGAGGGCGCCGATCACGATGCCCACCGGCACCGGGATGCTCTCGGCCACGCCATGCAAGGACTTGCCGGCCAGGACGATATTGGAGGCGAAGAAGCCGATGTACATCAGGCCGGCGATCACCACCACCAGCAGGGCGCCGAGGGAGCCGAACTGGGCGCGGCTCTGGATCATCTGCGGGATGCCCATTTGCGGGCCCTGGGCCGAATGCAGGGCCATCAACACACCGCCGAGCAGGTGGCCGACGAGGATCGCGACGATGCCCCAGACCAGGTTCAGGTGGAACAACTGGACCCCGAGGGCCCCGGTGACGATGGGCAACGGCGCGATATTGCCGCCGAACCAGAGGGTGAACAGGTCCCGTACCTTTCCATGGCGATCTTCGGGTGGCACGTAGCCGATCGTGTGTTTCTCGATAAGCGGTGCGGATGACGCAGCGTTGGTCATGACGGACTCCAAGGCAAGGATGAGCACGCTTGGCGCACTTCGTTTTTGTAGGAGGCCGATCTTGAGGGGGCTGGGGCGGGGGCGAAATTAGTAAATATGTGTTCTGAGGCGTTAAAAAAACTGGTGTTCATGGGCACACGCGGACCCTGTGGGAGCGGCTTCACCCGCGATTGCGATGCTGGATTCGCTGCCGCAATCGCGGGTAAACCCGCTCCCACAAGGTCCGCGTCGTCTGTCAGACCCCTTTGGTCGACGGCAGCAGCACCGTCAGGATCCCCAGCAACGGCAGGAACGAGCACAGGGTGTACACCTCGGTGATCCCGTGCAGGTCGGCCAGGTGGCCGAGCAGCGCGGCGCCGATGCCGCCGAAGCCGAACATCAGGCCGAAGAAGATCCCGGCGATCATGCCGACGTTGCCCGGCACCAGTTCCTGCGCATAGACCACGATGGCCGAGAACGCCGAGGCCATGATGAAGCCGATGATCACGCTCAGCACGCTGGTCCAGAACAGGTCGGTGTAGGGCAGCGCCAGGGTGAATGGCGCGGCACCAAGGATGGAGAACCAGATCACCGCCTTGCGGCCGATGCGGTCACCGATCGGCCCGCCGAAGAAGGTTCCCGCCGCCACCGCACCGAGGAACAGGAACAGGTGCAGTTGCGAGCTGGCTACCGACAGGTCGAATTTCTCGATCAGGTAGAAGGTGAAATAACTGGTAAAGCTGGTCATGTAGAAGTACTTGGAGAACACCAGCAGCGCGAGGATCACCAGGGCGAAGGTCACCCGGCGCCTGGACAGGCCGTGGGTGGCCTTGCTGCCGGCCTTGAGCTTGAACAGGCTCAGGTGGTGGCTGTACCAGCGGCTGAGCTTGTACAGGACGAACATCGAGAACAGCGCCACCAGGCCGAACCAGGCGGTGTGGCCCTGGCCGTAGGGAATGATGATGGCCGCGGCCAGCAGCGGGCCGAAGGCCGAGCCGGCGTTGCCGCCGACCTGGAAGGTCGATTGGGCCAGGCCGAAGCGCCCTCCCGAGGCCAGGCGGGCGATGCGCGAGGCTTCCGGATGGAAGGTGGAGGAACCGATGCCCACCAGTGCCGAGGCCAGCAGGATGGCGCCGAAGCTGCCGACGAAAGCCAGCATGATGATGCCGACCAGCGTGCAGATCGAGCCTACCGGCAGCAGCCATGGCTTGGGATGGCGGTCGGTGTGGTAGCCGACCCAGGGCTGCAGCAGCGAGGCGGTGAGCTGGAAGGTCAGGGTGATCAGGCCGATCTGGGTGAAGCTCAGGCCGTAGTTGGCCTTGAGGATCGGGTAGATCGACGGTAGCACCGCCTGGATCAGGTCATTGACCAGGTGGGCGAGGGCGCAGCCGGCGATGACCTGCATCACCAGCTGGCTGCCGGGGCTGGCAGTGGATGTGGCTGAAAGAGGGGGCGCTGCACTGGTTGTTGTAGTGGACATACGGGACCTTCCGGAAATAACTCGACACACAAGGACGAAGCGAGCCTATCCTAGGCCGCCGGGCAAGCCCTGTCTCGCGCGATTGGGACAACGGCTGTCGGGAAACGGGCAAGATAAGAGCCTGATCCATGCTCTGTAGGTAGTCTTGACGCAGTCAATGTGGGAGCGGGTTTACCCGCGATGACGTAAGTGAACCCACCATCGTCATCGCGGGTGAACCCGCTCCCACACCGAGCGCGTCAAGCCTTGCTAGTGCGGCCAGGCTTGCACCAGGAAATCCCGAACCGCCTTGATCCGCGCACTTTCCCGCAACGAACGGTGGGTACACAGCCACACCTCGCGGGTCAGCCCGGGCATGTCCATCACCAGTTCCAGTGTCGGCGTCAGTTTCGCCGTGCGTTTTTCCACGATGCCGAGCCCGGCCCCGGCGATTACTCCGTCGTAGATTCCGAGGGTCTGGTTGCAGCGCAGCCACGGCGGGGGTGCGCCGTCGAGGCCTTGCCACCAGGTTTCCAGGTCCTGGTCCAGGCGTGACTCCTCCAGGCCGACGAAGTCGAGGTTGGCCCAGTCGCGCGCGGCGAGCGCCGGGCGGTGACGGTCCAGGTAGTGGCTGGCGCCGTACAGCGCGAATTCGATCTCGCCCAGGGGCTCGGCGACCAGGTCGCGGGTTTCCGGCTCGGCATAGCGCAACGACAGGTCGGCCTCGCGTCGCGCCAGATTGACCGGGTGTGGCGTGGTCAGCACCTCCATGTCCAGCAGCGGATGGCGCGGGCGGATCGGTGCGAGCAGGGCGATCACCAGGAATGACAGCCACTCGTCGGCATTCACCCGCACCGTGCCTTCCACGTTCTCTGGCGAGTCGGCCTCGCGCAGGATCTCGTTGGCCGCGCCTTCCATTTGCTCGGCCAGGCCGGCGATACGCTGGCCGAACGCAGTGGGCAGGCAGCCGGTGGAACTGCGCTCCAGCAATTGCCCGCCGAGCTGTTCTTCCAGCGCATCCAGGCGCCGCGACAGCGTAGCGGTGCTCAGGCGCAAACGCTGGGCCGCGCGTTTGAGGTTGCCGGAGCGAACCACGGCAAGCAGGACGTGCAGGTTGTCCCATTCGAGGCGTTTCATATTTGCAACCAGTGCTTGGGATATTGGCTGTTGAGGTACGGAAATGTAGGTCATAAGCTGGCCGGGTTCAAACCTTTCCAGGAGTCATCCCATGACCACCGAAAAGACCCTGCTCACCCGCATCGTCCATGCGCTGGGCTTCGAATTCTTCGCCGTGCTGCTGTGCGCACCGACCATCGCCCTGGTGATGGGCAAGCCGCTGATGAGTGCCGGGCTGCTGACCCTGGCCATTTCGGTCACCGCCACCTTGTGGAACATGCTCTACAACGTCCTCTTCGACCGGCTGCAACGGCGCATGGGCTTCACGCGCACGCCATGGGTACGGATCGCCCATGCCCTGGGTTTCGAAGGCGGCCTGATCCTCGCTGTAGTGCCGGCGGCAGCGTGGTGGCTGTCGATCGGCCTGGTGGAGGCGTTCCTGATGGAGGTGGGCTTGCTGGTGTTCCTGCTGCCGTATACCTACCTGTACAACCTGGGCTTCGACCGGTTGCTGGAGCGGCGGCGGGGTAAGGTCGGGAAGCTGGTGTGCGGCTGAAGGCGGACGCGGACCCTGTGGGAGCGGGTTCACCCGCGATTGCGATGGTGAATTCACTACCGCAATCGCGGCGGTTCGGCGCTCCGATGAACCCGCTCCCACAGGGTCCGCGTCGTTTGAGGGCTAGCTGTCCTTGCGGAAACACAACACCTTCGAAACCAGCTTCTGACAAACCTCTCCTGCCTGGTTACGGGTCAACGACTCCACCACCACAAAGCCCCGGTCCGGCTTCGACCGCGACGGCAACAGCTCCAGCACCGTGCTGGTGACCTTGAGCACATCCCCCGGCCGGGTTGCTCGCGGCCAGCTGATTTCCCCGCCTGCCCCGATCACCCCGCGTGACAATGGCAGGCTCTGTACCAGCAGTTTCATGGTGATCGCCGCCGTGTGCCAGCCACTCGCGGCGAGCCCCTCGAAGAAGGTTTCCTTGGCGGCATCTGCCTCGATATGGAAGGGTTGTGGGTCGAATTCTGTAGCGAAACGGATGATCTGCTCGGCGTCCAGCGCATGCTCCTCGCTGACAAAAACATCGCCAACCGCCAGGTTATCCAGATAGATTGTATTTCCTGCTGGCATTTTTCCGGTCTCCTTGAGCTTCACGAGTCAGGCGTCCATCCTCCGGCTCCGCAGCCCGCCATTCAACCCCCGACGGCCCTTATGAGCGTTGAATCACACGACAACCGCGACAACGACTGGCTGCACATGCGCCGCGACGCGGAAACCGGGATCGAGAGCGTCCATGCGCATTTCGAGGGCCATGCCTACGATCCCCATGACCACGACGAAATGCTGCTGGGCGTGACCCAGCAGGGCGTGCAGCAATTCAGTTGCCACCGCTCGCTGCACGTGAGCACGCCGGGCCGGGCCATCCTGATCGAGCCCGGTGCCGTGCATGACGGTCATGCCCCGGAGGCCGAGGGCTTTACCTACGCCATGCTGTACCTGCCGCAACCCTTCGTCAGCAGCATCACCGAGCGCCTCGGCATCGGCGATGCGTCCAGCCTGCAGGCGGCCTTCCACAGCACCCTGACCGACGATGCGCAGCTGATCGGCGCGATCCAGCAGGCGTTCCATGCCCTGCACAACAACGAGGGGCGGCTGGCAAGAGACCAGGGCATTGACCACCTGCTCGGCACGCTGGCGCGTCATGTCTGCCTCAAGCCGGCTTCGCTGCGCCGCGATTCGCCGCAGGAACTGCAGCGGGCACGGGATTTCCTGCACGCGCAGATGGCCTATGACGTCAGCCTCGAAGAGCTGTCGACCTTCTCCGGCGTCGATCGGTTTCGCCTGACCCGGCAATTCAAGAAAGCCTTCGGCCAGTCGCCTCACGCCTACCTGGTGCGCCTGCGCCTGCGCACGGCACGGGCCCTGTTGGCGCGCGGCATGAAACCGGCGGAAGTGGCGGCGCAGACCGGCTTCTCCGACCAGAGCCACCTCGGCGTATGGTTCCGCCGCGCCTTCCGCATGACCCCGGCGGCTTATCGCCGACAGTGCACAAACCTTACAGACTGACCCGCCTCCCGACTCCGATCATGGCGCCTCGCCTTTGATTTGGAGTTTTCCCGATGTTCGATAGCAAAGTAGCCATTGTCGTACGCAACGACCTTGCCATCTGGCAGCGCCTGAATGTGGTGGCCTTTCTTTCCACCGGTATCGCCGCTGCCGCGCCCGAGGTCATGGGCGAGCCCTATGTGGATGCCGCCGGCAACCGCTACGGCAAGCTGTTCGGCCAGCCGATGATGATCTTCGAAGGCGATCTGGCCGGGTTGCAGAAGGCGCATCGTATCGGCCTGGAGCGCGGCCTGACCTTGTCGCCCTACGTCCAGGCGATGTTCGCCACCGGCCATGACGCGGCCAATCGCGAAGTGTTCCTCGCCGAGGATCCGTCCAGCCTGAACCTGGTGGGCCTGGCCCTGCGCGGGCCGAAGAAGGCCGTGGACAAGGCGTTGAAGGGGCTCGCATTGCATGGCTGAGTTCACTGGAATGAGTACCGTGACGCTGTGGGGCTTCTGGTGCTTCGCCATGGTCTTCGTGGTGATTCCCGGCCCGGACTGGGCCTATGCGATCGCCGAAGGGCTGCGTGGCAAGGGGGTAATGGCGGCTGTGGCCGGGTTGCTTGCCGGCTATGTCGCCTTGACGCTGGTGGTGGCGGGCGGCTTCGAGGTGCTGGTGGCGGGCAACACCACCTTTGTCACTGGCTTGAGCCTGGTGGGCGCGGCCTATCTGGCCTGGCTCGGCGTGGGGCTGTTGCGCAATCCGCCGGTGGCGCAGGCGGGGGCCGAGGCGGGAGCGACCAGCCGGCTCGGACAGTTCGTGCGCGGCGCGCTGGTCAGCGGGTTGAATCCGAAGGGCTTCCTGTTCTTCGTCGCCTTTGTCCCGCCCTGGACCAATCCCCAGGCGGGGCTGGGCATCGCCGGGCAGATCGTGGTGCTGGGGCTGATCTACACGGCCAGTTGCGCGGTGGTGTATTCGCTGGTGGGGTTGGGCGCCGGGGTGGCGCTGCGCTCGCGGCCAGCGGCGACGCGCTGGGTCGGCAGGGTGTCGGGCGGGGCGATGCTGATGCTGGCGGTGATGCTGGTGTGCTCGGAGAGCGGGTTGGTGTGATGTTGATAGTGATGGCCTCATCGCCGGCAACGCCGGCTCCCACAGGTTCGCGTGCACCGCTGGACCCTGTGGGAGGCGGCGTTGCCGGCGATGAGGCCCTGACAGTCACCAGACAACATGCCTTGGCAACGCTTCCCTAATGCATATAATGCGAACCACTCCCATTCGCATACCCTGACGCTCATGCCCGATTCCACCTCCAACCCCGAACTGATCGGGGCCCTGGCGCTGCATTACGATGATCTGGTCGCCTATATCCGCCGGCGCTTCCAGGGCAGCCAGTTCGCCCGCGAGGTGGTGCATGACGTCTGCGTGCAGTTGCTGGAGAAGCCCCCGCAGCAGCCGGTGAAGCTGCCGTTCGCCTTCCTGCGCAAGGTGTCCTTCAACAAGGCCATCGACCGCCGCCGCGCCGATAACAGCCGTGCGGCGTTGATCGATTTCACACCGGACGTCCCCGACTGGCATGTGCACGACCTCGACGGCGCCGCCAGCCTCGACTTCGAGCAGCAGCTGCATGCTTTGCTGGCCATCGTCGACAGCCTGCCGGCCCGGGCCCGCCAGGTGTTCCTGTTGCACCGCATTCACGGCATGCCACAGAAGGAGATCGCCGCCGAGCTGGGCATTTCCCTGAATATGGTCACCCAGCATTTCTCCCGCGCCATGCACACCATCGCCCGCCAGTGGGAACCGGCCCGCCGGGCGCTGGCGACGGCATGACAGACGCCCGCAAACCCGCCGATGCCCTGACGCCTTTCGAGCAGGCCCTGCGCGAGCGCGTCCCGTCCCGCGAAGCCCTGCTTGCCGAAGCCAAGGCCCAGAGCACCCGCCAGCGCCAACGCAAGCGCGCCCTCGGTGGCGGGCTGTCGGTGTTGCTGCTGGCTGCAGCGGCCTGGGCCTTCGATCCGTCGTACTACAGCGACGAGGTGCGCGTCGCCATCGGCCAGCGCGAGCGCCTGACCCTGGCCGACGGCAGCCAGCTGGTCCTCGACAGCAACAGCCACCTGCGCATCGAGCACCGCCTGCGCAGCCGCCAGTTCGAGCTGCTGCAGGGCGAAGCGACCTTCACCGTGGCCCACGGCCCACAGCCCTTCATCGTGCGCAGCCAGGGCATCGCCGTGCGCGACATCGGCACCGTGTTCAATGTGCGCAGCGACAGCCGCGGCGTCGCCGTGGCAGTGGTGGACGGCGAGGTGGAGGTCTCCAGCACCGCCGTCGCTGCACAGCGTCTGTTCGGTGGCCAGCAGGTGCAGGCCAGGGACGCGCAGATCGGCCAGGTCACCCCGGTGGACCCGGCCAGGGTCATTGCCTGGCAACAGGGCAAGCTGCGCTTCGACGGCACGCCGTTGCGCGAGGTGATCGTCGACCTGCAACGCTATCGCCAGGCGCCGATCCACCTGCTCGACAGCCGGGCTGCCGGCCAGCGGCTTTCCGGTGAGTTCGACAGTGCTGCGGTGGAGCCGCTGCTCGATCTGCTGCCGTCGATCCTGCCGATCAATGTGGAGCGTGCTGCCGATGGCCAGGTGTCGATCCGCAGTCGTTGATGGAAAAGAGAATATTTTTCATTCCTGGCCTCAACATTTTTCCGGTCCCATTCGCCACTCCCTGTGAGCGTCGATTCAGAACGCGTTTTTCGACTGCACTATCGGGGAGTCCAATGAGCATCTACACCACATCGCGCCGCTTGCGCCGCCTGTCGTTGCTGGCCGTCAGCATCACCCTGGCAACCAGCCTGCAGGCCCAGGAGGCCCGGCATGCCGTGAGCCTGCCGGCCCAGCCGCTGGACCAGGCCCTGAATGCCCTGGCCGGGCAGACCGGGGCGCGCATCCTGTTCGCCACCGACAGCGCCGAGGGTCTTCAGGCGCCGGCCCTGAGTGGCGACGTCACGGTGGAGCAGGCCCTGCAACGGCTGCTGCGTGGCAGCCGGTTGAAACTGCAGAGAACCGGGGACGGCAGCTACCTGGTGTCCAGCCCGGCTTCGGCCGACGACGGTGCGCTGCAACTGGACGCCACCAGCATCAATGCCAGCGGCCTTGGCGCCACCAGCGAGCCTACCGGCTCCTACACCACCGGGACCATGAGCAGCGGCACCAAGCTGGCCCTGACCCCGCGGGAAACCCCGCAGTCGGTGAGCGTGGTGACCCGCCAGCGCATCGAGGACCAGGCCATGACCACCCTCGGCGATGCGGTGAAGTACACCACCGGCCTGACCCTGACCAAGTGGGGCGGCGAGCGCGAGCGCTTCAACTCCCGGGGCTTCCAGCTGAACAACCTGATGGTCGACGGCATTCCGGTGGCTTACGACGAAGCCAGCCTTTCCACAGGCCTGTTGTCCATGTACGACCGGGTCGAAGTGGTGCGTGGCGCCTCGGGCCTGATGGAGGGCGCGGGTTCCCCGGGCGGCTCGATCAACCTGGTGCGCAAGCGGCCCACCGGAACCTTCCAGGGCAGCATCACCGCCGGTGCCGGCAGTTGGGACGACTACCGCGGTGAACTGGACCTGAGCGGCCCGCTCAATGCCAGCGGTACCCTGCGCGGGCGCACCGTGCTGTCGCTGCAGGACCGCAACGCCTATATCGACGACTACCAGAACCGCCGCAGCCTGTTCTACGGCGTGCTCGAAGCCGACCTCGACGATGCCACCACGCTCGCCGTGGGCTACAGCTGGAGCCAGGACAACAACCCCGGCGCCGACTGGAACGGCCGCGGCACCAATGCCGATGGCAGCTTCCTCGATATTCCCCGCTCGACCCGGATGAGCCCGAGCTGGTCGTACTGGGACAAGGAAAGCAGCACGGTCTTCGCCGACATCACCCACCGCTTCGCCAACGACTGGACGGCGAAGTTCGCCGCCACCGCGCTGCAAAGCCAGATGGACATGTTCGGTTCCTACCTCTATCGCCCGGACGAAACCTCCCGCGACCTGGGTTTCGGCTTCGGCAAGTACCACTACGAAAACACCCAGGCCAGTCTCGACGGCTATGCCAGCGGTCCGTTCGAACTGTTCGGGCGCGGCCATGAACTGGTGGTGGGCGGCAGCTATCGCCAGCAGGATATCGACGACGGCCCTGGCGGCTGGCCCCTGGGCTTCGTCTACGAGTTCGACCCGCTGGCGTTCGATGGCAAGGGCGTGCCCAAGCCCGGCATCACCGATGCCTGGTCGCGGGACGGCAAGATCGACCAGTCCAGCGTCTACTTCACCGCGCGCTTCAGCCTGACCGACGCCCTGAAGATGGCCGCAGGCGGGCGCCTGGACTGGTACGCCTACGAACTGACCACCCACTCCGGCACCTGGACCGGCAACGACGAGTACAAGGCGACCCGGGAATTCACCCCCTACCTGGGCTTCACCTACGACCTCAGCGACACCTACACCGCCTATGCCAGCTGGACGCGGATCTTCAATCCACAGAACTACAACAGCGCCGGTGGCGGCCTGCTGGATCCGCAGGAAGGCAGCAACTACGAGGTCGGGCTCAAGGCGGAGTACTTCGACGGGCGCTTGAATGCCAGTGTCGCGCTGTTCCAGATCGACCTGGAAAACCTGCCGGTGCAGCTGGATGCCGCCACCTGCGGTGCCATGCCGGACTGCTATGGCGCGTCGGGCGAGGTGCGCAGCCGGGGCGTCGAGTTCGAGATCAGCGGCGAAGTGCTGCCGGACTGGCAACTGTCGGCCGGCTACACCTACAACTACGCCAAGCACCGCAAGCCCAATGACTATGCGCCGATCGGCACCCAGTCCAGCGGCGAGCGCTACGGTACCAACCTGCCGCTCAACCTGTTCAAGCTGGCCACCAGCTACCGCCTGCCGGGTGACTTGAATCGCTGGAAGGTCGGTGGCGGTCTGCATGTGCAGAGCGATATCTACACCAGCGCGGGCATCGAGCAGGGCGGTTACGCGGTGACCGACCTGTTCGCCAGCTACGATGTCGACCGGCACCTGACCCTGAGCCTGAACGCCAACAACATCTTCGACCGCGACTACTACTCCAGCATCATGACCACCGTTGGCGGCAATTTCGTCGGTGATCCACGTAACTATACGGTGACTGCCAAGTACCGCTTCTAACTCGGAGGGGTGCTTTCGGGCCCCATCGCAGCGATGGGGCCATCAGCAATCAGCGTGCATCCACCAGCCGGATACTGTCCCGGCCACCGCGCTTGGATTCATACAGCGCCGCATCGCTCTGTTCGATCAGCGCCGCCAGGCTGGCCGGCGGGTATTCGAAGAGGTTGGCGCCGATGCTCAGGGTCACCGGCTCCGGCGTGGCGAAGGTCGAGGCCTGCTGGCGAAAGCCTTCGCGCAGGGTGCTGCCGAGGGCGACGATGCGCTCGCTGGAGGCATTGCCCAGCAGGATCACGAACTCGTCGCCGCCCAAGCGTGCGGCCAGGGCGTCTTCCGGCAACCCGGCAAGGATCATTTCGCCCAGGCTCACCAGCAGCCGATCGCCCGCCGCATGGCCGTACAGGTCGTTGACCAGCTTGAAGTTGTCGATATCGATCAGCAGCAGTGCGCCTGGCTGCTGCACCGAGACGTTTTCCAGCAGGCGTGGCGCGCGAACCTCCAGGGCGCGGCGGTTGTACAGGGTGGTCAGCGGGTCGCGGGCGGCGAGGCGGGCGATGCGTTTTTCCCGGCGGTAGCGTTCGCTGCCGGTCATCGACAGGGCGATCAGCATCAGTGCCACGGCGCCTTCCACCAGGGAGATCTGAATGATCTCGCCACGGAACGAGGCCAGGTCGAGCAGGGTCCCGGGAACCATCGCCAGGCACGCCTTGAGTACGTAGAACAGGCCGTGGCCGAGCATCACATAGCGCAACTGCACGGCGCCGACGCTGAGGGACCTGCCGTGAGGCCGCAGCAGGGCACTGGCGCGCAGGGCCAGGACGCCCACCAGGCCGGCATTGAAGAAGGTCATGACCTTGGACCACCACTGGTCCTCGGGGAGCAGGAGCAGCGCGCCCCAGAGTACGAAGATCAGGTACCAGGCCCGCGACAGGCGGGTTTCGGTGAAGCGCGCCACACCCAGGAGGAACAGCCAGTGGGCGGTCACCAGCAGGCCGTTGGCGAACCAGATGCCCAGCACCAGCAGGCCGCTGCTGCGCATCAGGGCCAGGGTCGAGCCGATGGTGATGGTGGCAAAGCCGGCGCTCCAGAACAGCAGCGAGTTTTCCCGCACGCTGCCCCATTCGATCGCCAGGTAAAGCGCGGCGGTCGCGGCGAGAACGACGGTGAGGACCAGCATGGTAGGGGGATCGAGCGCCATGTACTGACGGGACCTTTCTTCTTAATTACGAATGGGGCGGGATTGTAAGCTGTTGAAACGTTTTTTCGGAGCGTTGCGGAGGTTTTGTCATGCGTCTTTCGTCGTTGTGGCTGGTGGCCTCATCGCTGGCAAGCCGGCCCCCACAGGGTTCTGCAGCGACTGGAACCCTGTGGGAGCTGGCTCGCCAGCGATGAGGCCATCAGCCACTGCATCGATCCATGTCCGTCCCCACCCCCCGATTGTCCGTATACCGCCCCCCGCCACGGTTGTCCCTTCGTGATCCCTTGCCAAGATGGACAACAAGGACTTTCGCCGTCGGAGGAGGATGCCATTGGGTACGCTGGCCCGGGATTCAACTGCCGTCGAGGCCGTGCGCTTCGACCGCTTCATCGTTCATATCGGGCAACGCCTGCTGTTGGCTGACGGCCAGCCGCTGCGCCTGGGCGGGAGGGCGCTGGACATTCTCCTGGTGTTGCTGGAACACGCCGGCAACGTGGTGGACAAGCACACCCTGCTGGCCCGGGTCTGGCCCGACAGCGTGGTCGAGGACATCAACCTGCGGGTGCATATCGCCGCCCTGCGCCGGGCCCTCGGCGAGGGCTTCATCATCAACCTGCCCGGCCAGGGCTATCGCTTCGCTGCGCCGGTTTTGCCGGCAGAGCATGCCGCCGTGCTCGCACCTGATGTGCCGACGGGCAACCTGCCCACCCGCCTGAGCGGCATCGTTGGTCGCGACGAGGAGCTGGCGAACCTGGCGCCGTTGCTGACCCGGCGCCGCCTGGTGACCCTTACCGGACCGGTCGGCGTGGGCAAGACCCGACTGGCCCTGGCCGCCGCGCAGGAGCAGGGCGGACATTGGCGCGATGGCGTGTGGCTGCTGGATTTTGCCCGCGGGCAATGCGCGGACGAGGCGCTGGCGGGGTTGCTGCAGGACATGGGCCTGCAAGCGAACCCTGGGTGTACCCTTGGCGGCCTGCCAGCCTTTTTGCAGCAGCGCCGCCTGCTGCTGGTGCTGGACCATTGCGAAGCCTGCCCCGGGTTCAGCCGCCGCTTGGTCGAAGCCATGCTCGCGCTGGCGCCGGGAGTGAGCCTTCTGCTGACCTGCCGCGAAGCGCTGCGCATGCGCGGCGAGACCGTGGTTCCGGTAGCGCCTTTGGCGGTCCCCCCCGGCGACGATGCATGCAGCGTCGAGCAATTCATGAACTATGCGGCGGTGCGTCTGTTCGTTGGCTGTGCCCGGGCCCGGCAGGCGGATTTCCAGCTGCGCCCGCAGGATCTCAAGACCGTTCGCGACATCTGCCGGCAGCTCGATGGCTTGCCCCTGGCCCTGGAGCTGGCCGCCGCGCAGATCGAGGTGTTCGCCCTGGTCGGCCTGCGCGCGCAGTTGAGCGAAGGCTTGCAGGTACTCAATCGTGGCCGGCGCACCGCCGAGGCCCGGCATCAGTCGTTGAAGGCGGCGCTGGACTGGAGTTTCCAACGCCTGGGCAGTGAAGAGCAGCACGTGCTGCGCTGCCTGGCCGCCCTGGGCCGCGGGTTCAGCCTGGAGCAGGCGGTGCACCATGGCTCCAGGGTCGGCCTCGGTCCGTTGGTGACCGCCCGCGCGGTGCAGCGACTGGCCGCCAGTTCGATGTTGGCGCTCGACCCGGAATCAGCGCGCTATCGGTTGCTCAACAGTACCCGCTGGTACCTTGAGGACGCGGCCGCCAGCTATCACTCGGCACCGGCGTAGCCACCGACCTGGGGCTCGTGTTGCGCCAGGCGCTCCATCAGTTGCCGCGCGCGGCGCAGCTCGGCGGTGGCGAAGCCTTCCTGGAAGCGTCCATGCACCGCTGCCAGCAGTTGCCGCGCCGGTTGCGGCCGGCCATCTTCCAGCCACAAGCCGGCGAGGGCGGTGGCGCTGCGCAACTCCCAGGCCAGTGCCCGTTGCTTGCGCGCCAGCCCCAGGGCCTTGAGCAGCAGGTTCTCGGCTTGCTGGCGCGCCTGGGCAACACCTTCGGGCAATTGCGCTGCATAAGCGCACAGCAGGGCGGCGCTGGCCCAACCGGCATCACCGCTCTGCGCCCGTTGCAACAGGGCACTGTCCACCCGGCCCGGGACCAGGGTGGCGAGCAGGTCGCCGATCAGGCCGCCGGCCGGGCCTGCTGGCGCTGCGTCAGTCATTGCGAAGGCCCAGGCATAGTGCTCGGACCAATCGCGGAACAGCCCCACCGAATGGCGCTGCGACTGCTCGCGCAGCAGGCGCACCCGTTCCTGCGCCAGCGCGTGTTCGCCGTTGTACCAGGGAATGACGCAGCCGCTAAGGGCGAGGGTGTAGCACAGGGTGGTGCCGTGGTCGATCTGCTGCGCCAGTTGCAGTGCCTGGCTGGCGCTGCAGGCCGCCTGCTCGGGCAGGCCCTGCAGCCAGAGAATCCGCGCTTGCAGGGTCAGGGCCGCGACGCTTTGGTCGTATTGCACGCCGAAGCCATGGGTAAAGCGGTTGAGCCGGCCGCTTTGGGCCATGCGTTGCAGGGCGGCGTCGGACTCGCGCCGGGCGCCGTCCTGCGCGCCGCTGAAGTGCAGGCCCAGGCCGCGCAGGCGCTGGGCGCTGAGGGCCAGTTGCGGATCGTGGTCGAGGCCGCGCCGGTCGAAGTCATGGCTCAGTTGCAGGGCGTGCTGGTACTCGCCGCGGCTCAGGTACACCGCCATGTTCCCGGAAATCGCCCGGAGCAGGCCGGGCAGGTCGCCGTTGGCTTGCGCCAGGCGCGCGGCACTGGCGAAGGCATCGAGGGTCTGCGGTGTACCGCCGTGGTCGTGGTAGCTGAAGGTACCCATGGCCAGCTTGAGGTTGATCGCCAGGCTGCTTCCCGGGTGGGTATCGGTTTCCAGTCGCAGCAGGGCCTTGCGGATATGCCGGCCATGCTCGGACAGCAACGACAGCTCTTGCCACAACGGAGCCGAAGCGGCGGTCAGGCGTGCGGCCAGCAGGCCCGCTTCGGCATTGGCGAAGCCCCATTCCAGTGCGCCGCGCAGATCGTCAAGGCTGCGTGAATAACGTTCCAGCCATTGCTCGGGGCTGGTCCTAGCCCACTCCCGTTCGGCCTGTTGCATGATCGCCAGGCAGCGCTCGGCATGCCGCTTGAGCGTCCCGGCCAGTTCGCCTGCCTGCTGCAGCTTGTCCAGGGCGTAGCAGCGGGTGGTGTCGAGCATCCGGTAAAACACCTCTTCATCGCCGACATCGACATTCAGCAGCGACTGGCTGACCAGTTGGCTCACCGCATCGCGCACCTGGTCCGGGGCCAGGCGCTCGTCGGCGGCCAGGGTCATGGCCGAGGCCAGGCTGAAACCGCCACGGAACACGCTGAGGCGGCGCAGCACGGTGCGTTCGCTGTCTGCCAGCAACTGGAAGCTCCAGTCGAGGGTGGCGCCGAGCAGGTGCTGGCGGCGTTCATCGCCCTGGCTCGGCAACAGGTGGCGACGCAGGTCGGCGAGCAGGGCGTCCGGGCCGAGTACCGCCAGTTGCGCAGCCGCCAGTTCCAGCGCGAGCGGGATGCCGTCCAGATGCCGGCAGATGGCGACCACCGTGGCCAGGTTGGCGGCATCGAGTTCGAACTGCTCCTGATTGGCGATGGCACGTTCGACGAACAACTGCACGGCGCCGTACCTCAAGGCCTGCGCCGGATCCCCGGCAGCCTCGGGCGGCGGGCATTCCAGGGCATCCAGGCGCAGTACCGCCTCACCCTCGGCGCGCAGGCTTTCGCGGCTGGTCACCAGGACCTGCAACTGCGGCGCGCCACGCAGCAGGTGCTCGCAGAGGCTGGCCACCGAATCGACCAGGTGTTCGGCGTTGTCGATCACCAGCAGCAGGTGGCGGCCGCGCAAGTGCTCGCACAGGGCGTCCAGCGGCGCCTGGTCGGGCAGGGCGAGGCCGAGCACGCCGGCCAGGTTGCCGAGGATGGTGGACGGTGTGCCGAGCGTGCTCAGGTCGAGCAGACGGATACCGTCGCGGTACAGCCCTATCGACTGCTCGGCGACGCGCAGGGCCACGGTGGTCTTGCCGATCCCGCCCGGGCCGGCGAGAGTCAGCAGGCGCTGGCGCGACAGTTGCCCGAGCACCTGGTTGACCAGCATCTGCCGCCCGATCAGGCGAGTGCGGCGCAATGGCAGGTTGTGCGAGGCCGGCGCCGGCGCCTGGGAATCCTCCTCTTGCGCAAGCAGTGGCGCGACGAAACTGTAGCCGCGCTGGGCCACGGTAATGATGTAGCGCTGGCCGTCCTGGCCATCGCCCAGGGCCTTGCGCAGGGCCGCGATATGGACCCGCAGGCTGATCTCCTCGACCACGGTATCCGGCCACACCCGGGCCATCAGCTCGCTTTTGCCCAGCACTTCGCCGGGGCGCTCCAGCAACGCCAGGAGCAGGTCCATGGCGCGCCGGCCGAGGCGCAGGGGCCGGTCGTTCTCGACGATCAGGCGCTGGCCTGGAAAAACCCGATAAGGGCCGAACTTCACGGCCTGTTCACGGTGACGGCTCACATCCTGCTCCCGACGCTGTTCCGACTATCGGCACGAGCCTTGGCAAGGCTCTGGCCTGTGGTTTTCCAGCATGTTGGGGAGGTTTTTCCGACAAGGCAATGCCTGCTTGCGCCTTGCAGGCCTTTCGCGGCGACTAGGCTTGTCAGGCTTCGCTGTCAAAGCCCTACGGGGGCGGGGGGAATAATTAACAACGATTAACTCGTGTATCCCCCGTCTGCCCTCAAGAATTCCGCAAAAACCCCCATCGGAACGTCCACCATGACCGACCACGATGACCGCAACGACCCGACCCGGCGCCGCCTGCTCGCCGCCGGATCCCTCCTGACCGCCGCAGCGACCCTGCTGCCGCGGTTGTCCTTCGCTTCACTCACTCCAGACCAGGGACCTGCAATGAATGCCGATCTGATTCTGTTCAATGGCCGCTTCCATACCGTGGACCGGGAAAAACCCGAAGCCAGTGCCGTGGCGATCAAGGATGGGCGCTTCGTCGCCGTCGGCACCGACGCCGAAGCCATGGCCACCCGCGGCAGCGCCACCCGGGTCATCGACCTCAAGGGACGCTGCGCCATCCCCGGCCTCAATGACTCGCACCTGCACCTGATCCGCGGTGGCCTCAACTACAACCTGGAGCTGCGCTGGGAAGGCGTGCCGTCCCTGGCCGATGCCCTGCGCATGCTCAAGGACCAGGCCGAGCGCACGCCGAGCCCGCAGTGGGTACGGGTGGTCGGCGGCTGGAACGAATTCCAGTTCGCCGAAAAGCGCATGCCCACCCTGGAGGAAATCAACCAGGCGGCCCCGGACACCCCGGTGTTCATCCTGCACCTGTACGACCGCGCCTTGCTCAACCGTGCTGCGCTGCGCGTGGCGGGCTACACCAAGGACACGCCGAACCCGCCGGGTGGCGAGATCGTCCGTGATTCCCGTGGCGAGCCGACCGGCATGCTGGTGGCCCGGCCGAACGCGATGATCCTCTACTCGACCCTGGCCAAGGGGCCGAAGCTGCCCCTGGAGTACCAGATCAACTCGACCCGCCAGTTCATGCGCGAGCTCAACCGCCTCGGCCTGACCAGCGCCATCGACGCCGGCGGCGGGTTCCAGAACTACCCGGACGACTACGAGGTGATCGAGCACCTGGCCAAGGAAGACCAGTTGACGGTGCGTATCGCCTACAACCTGTTCACCCAGAAGCCCAAGGAAGAGCTGGCCGACTTCAAGAACTGGACCGGCAGCGTCAAGCTGCACCAGGGCGACGACATGCTGCGGCACAACGGTGCCGGCGAGATGCTGGTGTTCTCCGCTGCCGACTTCGAGGACTTCCTCGAACCACGCCCGGACCTGGCGCCGTCCATGGAGCAGGACCTGGAGCCGGTGGTGCGCCATCTGGTCGAGCAGCGCTGGCCGTTCCGCCTGCATGCCACCTATGACGAGTCCATCAGCCGCATGCTCGACGTGTTCGAGAAAGTAAACCGCGACATTCCGTTCAACGGCCTGCCCTGGTTCTTCGATCATGCCGAGACCATCACTCCGCGCAACATCGAGCGGGTGCGAGCCCTGGGCGGCGGTATCGCGATCCAGGACCGCATGGCCTTCCAGGGCGAGTACTTCGTCGATCGCTACGGCGCCAAGGCCGCCGAAGCCACGCCGCCGATCAAGCGCATGCTGGCCGAAGGCGTGCCGGTGGGGGCCGGGACCGACGCGACCCGGGTGTCCAGCTACAACCCGTGGACCTCGCTGTACTGGATGGTCAGCGGCCGTACGGTCGGCGGCCTGGCCCTGCACCAGGAAGGCCTGCCGCGTTCCACCGCGCTGGAGCTGTTTACCCATGGCAGCGCCTGGTTCTCTTCCGAGCAGGGCAAGAAGGGCCAGATCAAGGTCGGCCAACTGGCCGACGTGGCAGTGCTCAGCGCCGACTTCTTCAGCGTCGAGGAAGAGGCGATCAAGTGGATCGAATCGCTGCTGACCGTGGTCGGCGGCAAAGTGGTCTATGGCGCGGGCGAGTTCGACGGGCAGGGGCCGAAGGACATCCCGGTGCTGCCGGACTGGTCGCCGGTGGTCAAGGTCCCGGGGCACTGGCGCCCGGCCTCGCCGTTGCAGGCCCAGGTGCACCAGTGCAGCGGGCCGTGCGCGGTGCATGCGCATACCCATGAACGGGCACGCCTGTCCAATGTACCGGTCAGCGACTTCCAGGGCTTCTGGGGCGCGTTCGGCTGTTCCTGCTTCGCTTTCTGAGTTCCACCCCGGCGCAGGCAGGGGCCTGCGCCTCTCTTACCTCCAGAGGAGTCATGAAAATGAGCAACGACTACAAACGCCTGAACAAGGATGACGCGGTGGTGTTGCTGGTGGATCACCAGACCGGGCTGATCTCGCTGGTACAGGACTTTTCGCCGAACGAATTCAAGAACAACGTGCTGGCCCTGGGCGACCTGGCCAAATTCTTCGGCCTGCCGACCATCCTCACCACCAGCTTCGAGCAGGGCCCTAACGGCCCGCTGGTACCGGAACTGAAGGAACTGTTCCCGGATGCGCCGTACATCGCCCGTCCGGGGCAGATCAACGCGTGGGACAACGAGGACTTCGTCAAGGCGATCAAGGCCACCGGGCGCAAGCAGCTGATCATCGCCGGCGTGGTGACCGACGTGTGCGTAGCCTTCCCGACCCTGTCGGCCATCGCCGAAGGTTATGAGGTGTTCGTGGTGACCGATGCGTCCGGCACCTTCAACGAGACCGTGCAGCAGGCGGCCTGGGCGCGGATGAGCGCGGCGGGTGCGCAACTGATGAACTGGTTCTCGGTGGCGTGCGAGCTGCACCGCGACTGGCGCAACGACATCGAAGGCCTGGGTAACCTGCTGTCGCAACGGATTCCCAACTATCGCAACCTGATGAACAGCTATGCCGCGTTGACCACTGCGCAGAAGTAATGCACGGCGGCGACGAGTACCCGCTCTCATGGA
This sequence comes from Pseudomonas bharatica, assembly GCF_048586865.1. Taxonomy (NCBI): domain Bacteria; kingdom Pseudomonadati; phylum Pseudomonadota; class Gammaproteobacteria; order Pseudomonadales; family Pseudomonadaceae; genus Pseudomonas; species Pseudomonas bharatica. Next base: position 46,831 of record NZ_JBMAWR010000019.1, read on the forward strand.
ACAAAACATAACTTTTTGACTTGCAGGGACCTTGTGGGAGCGGGTTCATCGGAACGCCGAACCCGCTCCCACAGGATACGCGTCGTGCTTTGGAACTGTTCTTTGCGCGGACTCCCACAGGGTCGCGGTGCGCTGCTCCTCGAATACATTGATGGCAAAACGCTATTTCCCCTGTCATCCCATCTCCCTACAATCGAATGTTCACTCCAGGGAGAAACGCCTTGATGTTCGATTCACCGCTTAAGTTCGGCCTATCCATTTCCGCCCGCGGGCTGATCGATGACACCTGCCTGGCGATGATTCCTGGCGCGGTCGTCGGTATCTGGGACGTTCTGCACGAGGATCATGGGCTCACCGGTGGCGAGGAGGTCTATGCACGGCTGGAGCAATGCCTACAGCCGTTGCAACAGGTACGCTCGAGCATCGCCTTGCTCGAGCGCAAGGTCGCGGCTTATCGCTTGAACCTGGACAAGTACCAGATCGCCCCGGCGCTCACGCTGATCGAATCCCTCTACCACGATTACGACCAGGCGCTGGAAAAGCTCATTCAGGGCATCCGCGAACAGTCCGCCGGCAGCCCGCAGGGCGCGGCCGACCGCTTCGTCAGCCAAGGCCGCCTGAACGGACTGGCCAGCCGCGTCGGCGAGGAACTGGGAGCGAGCCTGCTGACCCTGCAACGCATGCTCAGCACGTCCTACGCCCAGTACTTCCTTCGGCCGTTCCAGGAGGACCTGAACCAGCGCGACTTCGTTTCGTTCTTCTACCTCAGCAAATACTGCTATGCGCGTTTCTTCCTTGCTCAGGTCAAGGCGTTCCTGCTGTTGCATCTGGTCCAGGCCGACGCCTGCCAGCAGTTCCGTATCCAGAACGACCTCGACGACTTCGAGGTATTGCTGGGCCGCCAGGAAAGGGAAATGACGCACTGGCTGCCCGACGAGGTGCTGGCCTTGGTCGAGCAACTGGCACAGGAGCGCGAGGGCATGCGCGGCGCCGTGTCGGTGAGCTGGCGCTCGGGTCTGGGCGACAACGGCCTGCGCTTCGGCAGCGACGGTGGCGTGCACCCCTGCGTCGAGGTCCAGGAGTGGCGTCTGGAGCCCATCGGGGCCTTGGTCTTCAACCCGCAGGTCGACCAGCTTTTCCGCATCAAGCACGCGGTGTCCGGGAATATTCTGCAGATCGGTGGCGCGGCCGGTGTGATGGGGGTCACCGACTACAAGGCCGTCAAGGACGGCTGGAAGATCAGTTGGAACGCTGCGCATGAGGTGTTCAATCTGCAGTTCAAAAGTTACACGGGCGACGCCAACAACGACGTTCGGCTGGTTTCCCGCAGCGGGCCGAACCGATCGATGAGCGAGGTGCGCCTGGATGGCAAGCGTGTCGATCATCCCTATGAGACCGAGCAGCAGTTCTTCATCGAACCGTACTACCAGGTATTCGCCGGGCGTGACCGGATGCTGGTGGGCGAGCATCTGGTGCCCAATGGTTTCGTGATGTCGGAAGGCGGAGCCTATACCTTGCTGTACCGCTCCAACGGCTCGGTGATGCTGGTCAGGGGTTCCGATAACAAGACGGTATGGATCGCCGCCGAGCGCCATGGGCGACCACCGGCGCGCTTGATGTTGCAGCCGGACGGCAATCTCGTCGCGTATGACGTCGATGGCGCGGCCTATTGGTCTTCGGGCAAGTACTTCAAGGACCAGCAGGCCCTGTACAAGCGTTCGGTGCTGCGGGTGCGCAAGGATGGACGGGTAGAGATCCGGGTGCCGGGACAGGAGATTTTCTGGATTACGCCGCAATAAAAAAGGGGGCTGCAAGGCAGCCCCCGGGGCATCACTGCAGATGCGTTTTCAGCTCCAGCGCCGCCTGCCGCATCGCCGCCTGCACTTCCGGCACCTTGGCCAGCGGGTTGAGCAGGCCATAATCATGGATCATGCCGTTGTAACGCACCGCCGTAACATCCACCCCGGCCGTATCCAGCTTGCGGGCATAGGCCTCGCCTTCGTCACGCAGCACGTCGAATTCGGCGGTCTGCACCAGCGCCGGCGGCAGGCCCTTGAGCTGTTCGGCGCTGGCGCGCAGCGGCGAGGCGTGGATGCCGGCGCGCTGGGCCTGGTCGGTGGTGTAGTTGTCCCAGAACCATTTCATCATCCCGGTGGTGAGGAAGTGGCCTTCGGCGAACTGCTTGTACGAAGCCGTCTCGAAGCTGGCATCGGTCACCGGCCACAGCAGCAACTGGAAGCGCAGTGCCGGAGCCTTCTGTTCCTTGGCCATCAGCGCGACCACCGCGGCCATGTTGCCGCCGACGCTGTTGCCGGCCACCGCCAGGCGGCTGCTGTCGACACCGATTTCCTTGCCATGCTCGGCTACCCAGCGGGTGGCGGCATAGGCCTGGTTGATCGCGGTCGGGTAATGGGCTTCCGGCGACGGCGTGTAGTCGACATACACCGCCACCGCGCCGGAACCGACCACCAGGTCGCGGATCAGGCGCTGGTGGGTAGGGAAGTCACCCAGCACCCAGCCGCCACCGTGGAAGAACATGAACACCGGCAGCTCGCCAGCAACGTTGGCCGGGCGGACGATCTTCAGGGTGACCTTGTCCTGGCCGACGCTGATGGTCTTCTCGCTGACCTTGATCCCGGAGAGATCCACCTGGACCGAAGCCTGGGCACCGGTCAGTACCGCACGGGCGTCTTTCGGTGCCAGTTGTTCCAGCGGTTTGCCGCCGCCTTTCTCCAGGGCTTCGAGGAAGGCCTGGGTCTGCCGTTCGACGCCCGGGCTGCCGGCGGCGAACGCGTTGCCGATGGAGAGGGCGAGGAGGGTGGCGCCGAGGGTTTTGGTGACCAGTTTCATGTTGGGATTCCTTTTCTTCGCGTTAGGTATGGGCAGCAAGGTTAGATGCCATCAGCGCCGCGGGTTGGGTTTCGGCTGCGCTGTAAGGTGTGCCCAGATTATTGAGATGCGAGTAAGTGAAAAAGCCGCTATAAAGCGTTTTACTGTCCACCGGAAAGAGACAATGAACCCCTTCGAAGATATGCGAATCTTTGCCCAGGTCATGGAGTCCGGCAGCTTCACCGCTGCGGCCGACAAGCTGGGCCTGTCCAAGCAGTTCGTCAGCCGGCGCCTGATGGCCCTGGAGGAGCGCCTTGGCGTGCGCCTGCTCAACCGCTCGACCCGGCGCCTCGATCCGACGCCCCTGGGCCAGAGCTACTACGAGTCATCCCTGCGTCTGCTCAACGAGGTCGAGCAGGTGGAGCAGGGCATCGCCGGGCAGACCAGCGAGCCCCGCGGCACGGTGCGCGTGAGTGCACCGCTGTCGTTCGCCGTGGCGCATCTCGGCTGCCTGCTGCCGGAGTTTCTCCAGCGCTACCCGCAGGTCAGCGTCGAGGTGGACCTGAGCGACCGTTCGGTGGACCTGCTCGGCGAGGGCTACGACCTGGCCCTGCGTATCGGCGTGCTGGAGGACTCGACCCTGATTGCCCGGCGCCTGGCGGCCATCGACCGGGTCTATTGCGCAAGCCCCGAATACCTGGAACGCAAGGGCACGCCGTCACGCCCGGACGATCTGGTCAACCATGAGTGCCTGCCTTATGGACATGGTCGCCAGGTGCAATGGCGTTTCCTGGAACAGGGCAAGTTGCGCACGGTCACCGTGTGCGGGCGCATGCGCGCGAACAACGGCGAGCTGCTGCGCGATGCGGCGGTAAAGGGCATGGGGATTACCTATCTGCCGACCTTCATCGTCGGCGAGGCGTTGACGACGGGGCAACTGGTGCCGGTACTCGAGGATTTCGTCACCGAGCCGTTGCAGCTCTCGGCGGTCTATCCGCAACACCGGCAAAGCGCGCGTCCGGTACAGGCGCTGATCGAATTCATGCGTGAGCGCCTCAGCGCATGAAGTGCACCTTGCCGCTGTCGTCATTGCCCATGTAGATGCCGTAGACCCCGGCCTGGCGTTCCTCGATATAGCGCTCGAGGATCTGCCGGATCGCCGGGTAGTAGATGGCATCCCAAGGAATTTCATCCGGCGCGAAGAAGCGGCAGTCCATGGTTTCCGGACCCCATTGGCCAGTGATCTCCACGGCCACGGCACGGAAGATGATGTACACCTCGCTGATCCTCGGCACGCTGAAGATCGAGTAGGGTGAGACGATGTCGCCGCGCACCCCGGTTTCTTCCCAGACCTCGCGCAGCGCCGCCTGCTCGGTGGTTTCCCCGGCTTCCATGAAGCCCGCCGGCAAGGTCCAGGTACCGGGGCGCGGCGGGATGCCGCGCTGGCACAGCAAGTATTTGCCGTCGCGCTCGATGATGCAGCCGGCGATGATCTTCGGATTGATGTAGTGGATATAGCCGCAGGCACCGCACATCAGGCGTTCGTGGGTATCGCCGTCCGGTCGTCCCTGTTGCAGCGCGGCCGAGCATTGCGGGCAGAAACGCGGGACGGCAGGCATGATCAGCGGCCTATGCGGGGTTCTTTGAGGGCGATCGGCGTGGTGATCTCGCGGATCTTGCCGGCGTCTTCCTGCTTCGAGCGCAGGTAGTCGAGGGCCACCTTGGCGGCAGCGCGGACGTGATCCACCGAGGCCTGGTGCGCGGCCAGCGGGTCGCCGCTCTTGATCGCCTCGACGATCTTCTCCATTTCCCGGTTGCTCGCGCCGCGGCGGTTTTCCTGGGATACGGAAGTGGCGCGCAGGTAACTGATGCGCGCCTGCAACTGGCGCAGTTGGGTGGCGGCGACATGGTTGCCGGAACCTTCCAGCAGCACGTCGTAGAAGCCCTGCACCGATTCCAGCACCTGTTGCAGCTCGCCGTTGGTGAGGGCGTTGCGGTTCTCCTCCAGGGCCTTTTCCAGGGCACGGATGTCCTTGGCCTTGGCGTTGAGGGTGAACAGCTGGACGATCAGGCCTTCGAGCACGCAACGCAGCTCATAGATGTCGCGGGCGTCCTCGAGGGTGATGATGGCGACGCGCGGGCCCTTGGCATCGGCGAATTCCACCAGGCCTTCGGATTCCAGGTGGCGCAGGGCTTCGCGCACGGAGGTGCGGCTGACGCCGAGGCGGTCGCACAGGTCGCGTTCGACCAGGCGGTCGCCGGGCAGCAGGTGGAAGTTCATGATCGCGCTGCGCAGCTTGTCGAGCACGATTTCGCGCAGGGTAACGGGATTGCGGTTGACCTTGAAGCTGTCGTCGAGTGGCTGGCGTTTCATTGTCTGCGCTCTGCAATTGGCTGTTGCGCCAGCGACATCGACGCACTCGCCGATCGGGTGCGTCCTGCGGTGGGTCCAGAACAGCCAGTGTTTAACTGGTTGACTCCGAGTCGGCCTCGGCGAAGGCTTCCCGGGCCAGGCGGAAACTGTCCACCGCCGCGGGTACACCGCAATAGATACCGACCTGGAGCAGAATCTCGCGTATTTGTTCACGACTCAGTCCGTTGCGCAAGGCGCCGCGGATGTGCAGCTTGAGCTCGTGGGGCCGGTTCAACGCGGAAATCATTGCCAAGTTTATCATGCTGCGTTCTTTCAGCGATAAACCGTCACGGCCCCAGACATGGCCCCAGCAGTACTCGGTAACCAGTTCCTGCAGGGGCCTGGTGAAGTCGTCGGCGTTCTGGATGGACCGGTTGACGTACGCCTCGCCCAACACCTGGGTGCGGATGGCGAGGCCTTTTTCGTACTTCTCGTTGCTCATCTCGGGCTCCTGCATGCTGAAGAAAAACGGGGTGCCGCAAACCGAAGGTGAGTGGTTGCCAGGCGACACCCCTGAAAGCTTGGTTGACCGTTCGGGCCCTATCGCGGGTGAACCCGCTCCCACAGGGTTACGCGGTCAATGTGGGAGCGGGTTCACCCGCGATGAAGTCCTCAGGACTAGCCCAGGTTCGGCAGGGCGCCCAGCTTGCCCTTGTGGTAGATCATCGGCGTCACTGGCTGCTCGGGAAGGATCAGGTTCTTCACTTCGCCGACGATGATCGCGTGGTCACCGCCATCGTATTCGCGCCAGAGTTCGCATTCGATCACCGCCGTGGCGTTGGCCAGCACCGGGTTGCCCAGGGCGCTGAGGCTCCATTCGATGCCTTTGGCCTTGTCCTTGCCCTTGCCGGCGAAGGCGTAGGCTTCGGCGGTCTGGCCAGCGGCCAGCAGGTGAATGGCAAAGCGCTTGCTGTCACGCAGGATCGGGTAGGTGTCGGAGGCGTAGTTGGGGCAGAACAGCACCAGCGCCGGTTCGATCGACAGCGCGCTGAAGGCGCTGGCGGTGATGCCGACGATGCCACCTTCGGCATCCAGCGTGGTGACGACGGTCACGCCGGACGGAAAGGAGCCCATCACGTCTTTGTAGATGCCGGGTTCGATCATTTCAGTTCACCTCTCAGCGCATCACGAAGGGGTCGGGCATGGGCGCGGTCGAGAGGTTGATCCAGACCGTTTTCAGTTCCGTGTAGGCCAGCACCGAGTCGATGCCGCTTTCGCGGCCATAGCCACTGTTCTTGAAACCACCGATTGGCGCCATGGCAGACACCGCGCGGTAGGTGTTGACCCAGATGATCCCCGAGCGCACGTCCCGGGCCAGGCGGTGGGCACGGCCCAGATCGCGGGTCCAGATGCCGGCGGCGAGGCCGAACTGCGAGTCGTTGGCGATCGCCAGGGCCTCTTCCTCGGTCTTGAAGCGGATCACCGCCGCGACCGGACCGAACACCTCTTCCTGCATGATCTTCATCGAATTGCTGTCGCACTCGAACAGGGTCGGCTCGTAGAACCAGCCGTCACCCTCGACCTCGGCGCGCTTGCCGCCCATGCGCAGGCGCGCGCCCTCGGCCGTGGCAGCGGCGACCAGGCCCTCGACCACTGCCAGTTGCTGGGCGGTGGCCATCGGGCCCATCTCGCTGCTTTCGTCCTGCGGGTTGCCGATGCGGATGCGCCTGGCGCGTTCGATCAGGCGCTCGACGAACGCGTCGAAGATGTCGTCCTGCACCAGCAGGCGCGAACCGGCCACGCAGCTCTGCCCGGAGGCGGCATAGATGCCGGCCACGGCGCCGTTGATGGCGCTGTCGAGGTCGGCGTCGGCGAAGATGATGTTCGGCGACTTGCCGCCCAGTTCCAGCGACAGCTTGGCGAAGTTCTCGGCACTGCTGCGTACCACGTGGCGCGCCGTGGCGGCGCCGCCGGTGAAGGCGATCTTGCGCACCAGCGGGTGGCGGGTCAGCGCCGCGCCGGTGCTCGGGCCGTAGCCGGTGACCACGTTGACCACACCGGCCGGGAAGCCGGCCTCGAGGGCCAGGCGGGCCAGTTCGAGGATGGTTGCCGAGGCGTGCTCGGACGGCTTGATCACGATGGTGTTGCCGGCGGCCAGTGCCGGGGCCAGCTTGATCGCGGTCAGGTACAGCGGGCTGTTCCACGGAATGATCGCAGCGACCACGCCGATCGGTTCATGCACCGTGTAGGCGAACAGGTCCGGCTTGTCGAGGGGCAGGGTGCCGCCTTCGAGCTTGTCGGCAAGGCCCGCGGTGTAATGGAAAAACTCCGGCAGGTAGCCGACCTGGCCGCGGGTTTCGCGGATCAGCTTGCCGTTATCGCGGCTTTCCAGTTGGGCCAGGCGCTCCTTGTTCTCGGCGATCAGGTCGCCGAGGCGGCGCAGCAGCTTGCCCCGGGCGGTGGCAGTGAGGCCACGCCAGGCCTTGCTGTCGAAGGCCTTCTGCGCGGCCTGCACGGCCAGTTCGACATCGGCTTCGGCGGCGTCGGGCAAGGTTGCCCAGGCTTGCGCGGTGGCCGGGTCGAGGCTGTCGAAGGTCTGGCCGCTTTGGGCATCGAGCCACTGGCCGTCGATGCACATCTGGAAATGGGTGAGAGTCATGCAACGATCCCCTTGGCTGAATCGGAGAGAGTGCGGGCGTGCCCGAGGAAGTCCAGCAGCATCTGGTTGACCAGGCGCGGCGACTCCACCGCCATCATATGCCGCTGCTCGGCCAGGACCACGCTTTGCGCGCCGGGAATGCGCGCAGCCAGTTCCCGGGTCATGCTCGGGGTCGAGCCGAGGTCGTGCTCGCCGGTGGCGATCAGGGTCGGCACCTGGATGCTGCCCAGGTCGTCGGCGCGGTACATGTCCTGGGTGGCGAACAGCTCGTAGGTGGTCAGGTAGCCTTGCGGGTCGTTGCTGGCCAGGGTCTGGCGGATGGCTGCGACCTGGGCCGGGTTGGCGGCCTGGTACTCGCGGCTGAACCAGCGCGCCAAGGCCGCTTCGGCATTGGCATCGGGGCCGTGTTCGGCCGCCTGGGCGGCACGGGCGATAACCCCGGCGCTCTGCTCGGGGCTGCGGTTGAAGACGCTGTTGAGCACCACCAGCGCCGCCAGGCGTTGCGGGAAGTGCAGGGCGAAGGCGCGGGCGACCAGGCCGCCCATGGAAAAGCCGATTACCGTGGCCTGGGCGATCTGCAGATGATCGAGCAGTTCCGCCAGTTGTTCGGCATACCCCTGCAGGTCGGTACCCGGCTGGGGGCGCGGGCTCTGGCCGTGGCCGAGCATGTCGTAGGCGATGACACGGTAGTCGTTGGCGAGGCCGACGAACTGTCCGCCCCACATTTCTTTGTTCAGGCCCACGCCGTGGATCAGTACCACGGGTTGACCCTGGCCGGTGGCCAGGTAGCTGGTGCCGGCAGGTGTACGTTCAGCGACAGGCTGAATCATGGTGGGGCGCTCCTTCAGGGTCGGGCGTGGTGCGGCCCACGCGCCGGCCCGGTGGACGGTATTGTTATTGGTTTTTTTCAGCGGCCAGTTCTTCCAGGTCGATGTAGCGGTTGCCGATGCGCGGGTGCAGGCGGCCACCGTCGGAAGCGCCGAGGACCACGACGATCTCGTCGGCACGCGGGGCGTCTTCGATCTGCATTTCCAGGGTGATGTAGTGCGAGCGCAGGCCTTCGTCGTCCTTCTGCATCATCGGGATCTGGATCGAGGTACCCGGGCCGCCGCGCTTGTTGGTGAAGCTCAGGTAGCTCTTGGCCTGGACCGCTTCGCGGTAATGGTTGCCGAAGCGCAGGGTGTGGATCACCGCCGACGCGTGCTCGATCTCGCCGTCGGCGCCCACCACTGCGGCCTTACCGTAGGCCTCGATCCTGTCGGCACCGCCGATGGCGGCGGTCAGGCGCTCGACCATCAGAGCACCGAGGTCGGAGCAGTTGGCACGGATTTCCGGCTTGAGGTCTTCGACGAAGCCACGCCCGGCCCATGGGTTCTTGATCACCACGGCCAGGCCGACCATGGTCACCGGCTTGTCGGTGGCCTTGCCGCCTTCGATGCGGGTTTCTTCGGAGTAGGTGACGATCTTGCGGATTTCGAAACTCATGGGGCGGGGCTCCTGTGGAGTGTGTTCAGGTCTTGTTGTCTGATGGTATACCATAATATTTGATGTGCAAGAGGGTGGCAGGAAATTTCTGCGGGGGAGGGGATAAGTGGTTGCAGGGGGATGCGCAGTGGGGGTTGTGGTGACCGTGTGGGAGCGGGTTCACCCGCGATAGCGTCGGTGAATTCACCATCGCAATCGCGGGTAAACCCGCTCCCACAGATGAGGCGTCAAGGCTTCTAGTGAGGTTTGTTCAGTTGACGAACGTCATGACTCAGCGAAACGCCGGTACGACTTCCTTGATGAACAGCTCCAGCGACTTGCGCTTTTCTTCATGCGGCAGGCTGTTGTCGCACCAGAAACTGAACTCGTCGACGCCCAGTTCCTGGTAGTAGCGGATGCGCTCGATCACCTGCTGCGGGGTACCGATCATCGCGGTCTTGTGCAGGCTTTCCAGTTCGAACTCCGGACGCCCGGCGAACTTGGACTCAGGGCTCGGCGCGAGGAAACCGTTCTCCGGGGTCTGCTTGTTGCCGAACCAGGCGTCGAAGGTGCGGTAGAAGCGGTTGATCGCCTGGGCGCCGATCTTCCAGCCTTGCGGGTCGTCTTCGGCATGCACGTGAGTGTGGCGCAGGACCATCAGTTGCGGGCGTGGCACATCCGGGTTGTTGGCCAGGGCCGCTTCGAACTTGTTCTTCAGGTCGACCACTTCCTCGTCGCCCTTCATCAGCGGGGTGACCATCACGTTGCAGCCGTTCTTAACCGCGAAGTTGTGCGAGTCCGGGTCGCGGGCGGCGATCCACATCGGCGGCATGGGTTTCTGTACCGGCTTGGGCACGGAGGTGGAGGTCGGGAATTTCCAGATGTCGCCGTCATGGGCATAGTCGCCCTGCCAAAGCGCGCGTACCGCCGGAACCATTTCGCGCAGCGCTGCGCCGCCTTCGGAAGCCGGCATGCCATTGGCCATGCGGTCGAATTCGAACTGGTATGCACCGCGGGCCAGGCCGACTTCCATCCGGCCATTGCTGATCACGTCGAGCAGTGCGCATTCGCCGGCGACGCGGATCGGGTGCCAGAACGGCGCGATGATGGTGCCGGCGCCGAGGTGGATGGTCTCGGTGCGTGCGGCCAGGTAGGCCAGCAGCGGCATCGGGCTGGGCGAGATGGTGTATTCCATTGCATGGTGTTCGCCGATCCACACGGTGCTGAACCCGCCTTTCTCGGCCATCAGGGTCAGCTCGGTCAGGTCTTCGAACAGTTGCTGGTGGCTGACCTGTTCATCCCAGCGTTCCATGTGCACGAACAACGAAAATTTCATGAGGCGTTTCCTCGGCGCTTGTTATCGGGCGCCCATCGGATCAGGCGGGCGCATTCAGAAGAATAGGGGCTCAGGCGAAGGCTGGCAGGCTGGCCATCTTGCCGCGGCAGTAGACCAGCGGGCTTGGCGCTTCGGCCGGGACGATCAGGTTTTTTACCGCGCCGACCATGATGGCGTGGTCGCCACCTTCATATTCGCGCCACAGTTCGCATTCGATGATCGCCGTGGCGTTGGCCAGCAGGGGGTTGCCCAGTGCGCTCAGGGTCCACTCGATGCCCTGGGCCTTGTCCTTGCCTTTTTTGGCAAAGGCATAGGCTTCGGCCTGTTGCTGGCCGGAGAGCAGGTGGATGGCGAATTTCTTGCTGCGCATCAGCACCGGGTAGGAGTCGGAACTGTAGTTGGGGCAGAACAGCACCAGCGGCGGGTCCATGGACAGCGAGCTGAAGGCGCTGGCGGTGAGGCCGACGATCTGACCGTCCTCGTCCAGGGTGGTGATGACGGTAACGCCGGACGGGAAGGAGCCCAGGACGTTCTTGTAGACGGTTGCGTCGATCATGGCGTGATCCTCGTGATGCAGCGGTGTGCCCGCATTTTTATCGTTGATGTGTCTGATGGTATACCGTAATACCTAATTTGCAAGAGGATTTTTCCGGCCCTGACGAACGCGTTGATTCAGGTCAATGCCCAATGAATACGCGGGCTCGCGCCTATGGAGGGGAGAAAGCGAGGCGACCAAAAGCAGATCAGTTGGTCGGCAAAAGGACGAATCAGTGTTGTCAAAAGCTTGGAATACCATAATATGGTCTTCAGCTTCGACGCCGCTTGCAGCGTGCCGCAAGTGGTTTCCTACAAAGATAAAAACGGAACCTTTCGAGCTTTTGCCCATGTCCCAGTCGTCTTCGCAACACCAGTTGATCGAAAACCATACGGTCGATTACGTACCGCCAGCAGAGCGCCATGGGAAGGCGCGTGATCTGTTCACGCTGTGGTTCAGCACCAATATCGCGCCATTGCCCATCGTCACCGGGGCCATGGTGGTCCAGGTGTTCCACCTCGACCTGCTGTGGGGCCTGGTCGCCATCGTCCTTGGCCATTTGCTTGGCGGTATCGTCATCGCCCTGGCCTCGGCGCAAGGGCCGCAGCTGGGCATTCCGCAGATGGTGCAGAGCCGCGGGCAGTTCGGCCGTTATGGCGCGCTGCTGATCGTGTTCTTTACCGCGTTGATCTACGTCGGCTTCTTCATTTCCAACATCGTCCTGGCGGGCAAGTCGATCCATGGCATCGCCCCGAGCGTACCGATGCCGGTGTCGATCATTATCGGTGCCCTCAGCGCCACGGCCATCGGCGTGATTGGCTACCGCTTCATCCACACCCTGAACCGCATCGGCACCTGGGTAATGGGTACGGCGCTGCTGGCTGGCTTCATCATGATGTTCGCCCAGGACCTGCCGGCGGACTTCTTCAGCCGCGGCGGCTTCAACCTGTCCGGCTGGATCGCCACGGTGTCCCTGGGCGTGATCTGGCAGATCAGCTTCTCGCCCTATACCTCGGACTACTCGCGTTACCTGCCGCGTGAAGTGGGGATCGGCAAACCCTTCTGGGCCACCTATTTCGGCGCGACCCTGGGTACCATCCTGTGTTTCAGCTTCGGCGCCATTGCCGTGCTGCTGGTGCCTGAAGGTACCGAGGCGATGGATGCGGTGAAACAGGCCACCGGCTGGCTCGGCCCGATCCTGATGGTGCTGTTCCTGCTCAACATCATCAGCCACAACGCGCTCAACCTGTATGGTGCGGTGCTGTCGATCGTCACCTCGATCCAGACCTTCGCCGCCAACTGGACCCCAAGCATCAAGGTGCGCGTGCTGCTGGCCGGCGTGATCCTGCTGGGCTGCTGCCTGACCGCCCTGGGCGCCACGGCGGACTTCATCGGCCATTTCATCGGCCTGATCCTGGCGCTGCTGCTGGTGCTGGTACCCTGGGCGTCGATCAACATCATCGACTTCTACCTGGTCAAGCGCGGCCACTACGACATCAAGTCGATCTTCGCGGCGGATGGCGGGATCTACGGGCGCTTCAACCTGCACGCGATCATCGCCTATGCCTGCGGGATCATGGTGCAACTGCCGTTTGCCAACACGTCGCTGTATGTCGGGCCCTATGCCAACCTGGTCGAGGGAGCGGACCTGTCGTGGCTGGTGGGGTTGGTTGTTACGGTGCCGCTGTACTACTGCCTGGCGACTCGTGGGCGCAAGGAAGCCCTGGTGGCGGCCTGGCGGGCACAGTAATCACTCAAGAACACTGCTGAACCTTGTGGGAGCTGGCCCAGAAGGGAAGGGTATAAATAAAAATGCCGCGGACTATCCGCGGCATTTTTCATTTCCGGAGCCGAATCAGAATTCGGTCGGCTGGATGATTTCGACCCAGTAATCATCCGGGTCCTTGATGAACGCCAGGTGTTTCATGCGGCCATCGCTCAGGCGCTTCTGGAAGGTCACGCCCAGTTGCTCGAACCGTTCGCAGGCGGCACGGATATCCGGCACGGACACGCAGATGTGACCGAAACCGCGCGGGTCGGTGTTGCCGTTGTGGTAGGCAAAGTCCGCGTCGTTCTCGGTACCGTGGTTATGGGTCAGTTCGAGAATGCCGGGGATCGATTTCATCCACTCGGTGCGCTTGGCCGCGTCGGCCGGGATCTGCGCCTTGTCGACCAGGGCCAGGAAGTACAGGCTGAACTCGGCTTCCGGGAAGTCGCGCTTCTCCACCAGGCTGAAACCCAGCACGCGGGTATAGAAGTCCAGGGATTTGGCGACGTCCTTGACCCGCAGCATGGTGTGGTTGAAGACGAAATTGTGGGTGGCGGCATCGGGTTGCGCGGTGACGCCGGGGAGGTTGTCGAGATCTTGCAGGCTCATGGGCACTCCGCATCAGAAGGCCAGCGCCCGGGGCGCCAGCGGAAAGACAGACGGCCATGATACGGAACTGAATCCATTGCGCAAACAACAACGCCCCGTGGTGGCGGCCACGGGGCGTCGGAATTAGAAGCCCGCCGGAGCGGGCGCATGGGGCGCTAATCCTTTAGCAGCCTTCATCCTGATCCTGTGCTTGTGAAAAATGTGTGAAGCAAAACTCATTTGCGCAACCAGCCGTCGACTTCGCTCGCCCCGTACTGTTCTTTCCAGGCCTTCAGGCCGCGGTGGTTGCCACCCTTGGTCTCGATCAGTTCACCGGTATGCGGGTTTTCATACACCTTCACCACCCGCGCGCGGCGGGTCTTTACCGGGCGGGCAACGGATTTGCCGGCCGCTGCCGGGTCGAGCAGGGCAATGATATCGCGCAGACCCTTGTCGTAGTTCTTCATCAAGGTGAGAAGTTTCTGTTCGAATTCGATCTCGCGTTTCAGCCCGGCGTCCTTTTTCATGGCCTCCAACTGTGCAAGCTGTTCCTGGAGGGCTTTTTCGGCAGCGCGAAACTCTGCAAGTCTGGACACGGAAACACTCCTTTATCAAAGGCGGGCGCGCTGCAGATAAGCAGTAAATAGCGGCCCACGGGGGTGGCTGCAATAACAGCATGTTGACAGTGTAGCCAATGGGGTGTGGACTAACAGCACACTTTTACATTCCTGGTTTTGGAACTTTGAAAGTTGAATATGTTCCGTTCGCCATGGTGTTTAACCACTAACTTGCAGTGCGACTTCCGGCCCGGGGAACCTGTCCATGAAAGTGCTGTTGTTGATTGGCATCGGCCCGGGCAATCCGCGGCAAATCACCCTTGAGGCCGTCGATGCGCTGAAGCGCGCCGACGTGTTCTTCGTCCTCGACAAGCATCAGGCCAATGACGATCGCTTGCACCTGCGCAAGGCGCTGCTGGCGCAATGGGCAAGCCAACCCTGCCGCGTGGTTGAGGTGGACGACCCACAACGCGATGGCGAGGCCAGCGATTACCTCGGCGCCGTACACGACTGGCACCGACAGCGTGCCGCCCTCTATGACCGGCTGATCGCCGAGGAACTGGGCGAGGGCGAGTGCGGGGCATTCCTGCTGTGGGGCGAGCCGGGGCTTTACGACAGCACCCTGCGCGTTCTCGAATTGATCGGCGAGCAGTCCTTCAGCATCGAAGTGATCCCCGGTATCAGCAGCGTGCAGGCACTGGCTGCGCGTCATCGCATACCGCTCAACCGGGTTGGCGAGCCGCTGCAGATCCTTCCCGGGCGGCGTCTGGCGCAGGTGCCGCGCATCGACAACCTGGTGGTGATGCTCGACGGCCACTGTGCCTTTGCCGGAATCGATGATCCCGAACTGCATATTTACTGGGGCGCGTATGTCGGTACGGCCGATGAAATCCTGATCAGCGGGCGGCTGTCCGAGGTCAAGGCGCAGATCCTCGCGGCGCGGGAGCAGGCGCGGGCGCGCAAGGGCTGGATCATGGACACCTATCTGTTGCGGCGACGCCCTTGAGGCGCCGTGGTCCCGGAGCTTCCGGCGCGAAGAAAACATTGATAGCATCCGGCCACTTTTTTGTAGCCGTTCTGTGACGCGTTTCTCGTTCCGGGTCGGCAGGCAATCAGTCCGGTACTGACCGACGGCGTTCACGTTCTGTGAACTGCAGCCGATACTCCATTTGAATGATCCAGACCTTTGACAGGGACGTAGCGAGATGAAGCAGGCGGTGTGGTGGGCGGCGTTGGCGCTGATGACGGGAATGGCACAAGCCGCGACCGAAAGCGATCCCTTGCTCGACGGTGCGACCTCCGGCGGTGGAGCCGAAGTGCGGGGCGTGCTGCGTGCCCGATCCCAGGCGGTACTGGCCAGCGAGCTGTCCGGCCGGGTCACGGAAATCCCCTTCAGTGAAGGCCAGTCGTTCAAGAAGGGTGACGTGCTGGTGCGCTTCGATTGCAGCGCCTACCAGGCCCAGGCCAACGCTTCGGCCGCCGCTGTGCGCGCAACCCGCGAAGAACTGCGCAACAAGCAGCAACTGGCGGCGCTGAACTCGGTCGGCAAGTTCGAAGTGTCCCTGGCCGAGGCCCGCCAGGCCCAGGCCCAGGCCGAAGCCCAGGTCTACCAGGTGCAGGTGCAGCGTTGCCAGGTCAAGGCGCCTTACGATGGTCAGGTCGTGCAACGCCGGGTCCAGGCCCATGAAAGCGTGGCCAGCGGTGCGGCATTGCTGGAAATCGTCGACAACCGCTCCCTGGAAATCCATCTGCTGGTGCCATCGAGCTGGCTGGGCAAGCTCAAGCCCGAGCAGACCTTCAGCTTCGTTCCCGATGAAACCGGCCAGCCCTTCGATGCCGTGATCAAGCGTCTTGGCGCGCGCATCGACGAAGGCAGCCAGACCCTGCTGCTGATTGCCAGTGTCCCGGCCAGCACTCCCGGCCTGCTGTCCGGCATGAGCGGCACTGCGCACTTTGCGGAGCGCAAATGAACGCTTCCGTCCCGGGTGCGCTAGAGCAACTGCTGGCCCATTACCTGAAGCTGGAGCGCCAGGCCCGGTCTGCGCCTTCGGTCGAGGAACTGGCGTTCAGCATGGTCAATGACAGCCAGGCGCTGTTCGGCTATCGCCATGGCGCGTTGCTGATCGCTGGCAAGGTTCGCGCCCTGACCGGGGTCAGTTCGGTGGAGCCGAACGCCCCCTTCGTAGTGTTCATCGAGCGCGCCGCCAGGGGCCTTGCGGCCAGCGAACGCTTCGCGCTGCCAGGCGTGGTGCCCCCAGAAAGCCTGGACCAGGCCTGCCGCGACGATTGGCAGGCGCTGTCGGCGCCGCATGCGTTCTGGTTGCCCTTGAAAGACCGGCAGGGCGAGGTATTCGGTGGGCTCTGGCTCGCCCGGGACATGCCGTGGAACGATGCCGAGCAGGCCCTGCTGGTGCAACTTGGCGACTGCTACAGCCACGCCTGGCGCGCCCTGCAGCCGGGCAAGCCATGGCGTCTGCGCTGGCCGGCGCGCACGCGCTGGGCGCTGGCGGCGGCGCTGTTGCTGGTGCTGTTGCTGCCGGTGCGCCAGTCGGTACTGGCTCCGGCCGAAGTGGCACCGCGCAACGGCCAGGTGGTGGCCGCTCCGCTGGATGGCGTGGTCGCCGAGTTCACCGTCAAGCCGAACCAGGCGGTCAAGGCCGGCGAGGTGCTGGTGCGCTTCGATGCCACCACGCTCAGGGCCCAGGCCGATGTGGCCGAACGCACCCTGGGCGTGGCCGAGGCGGAACTCAAGGCCAACACCCAGCGTGCCTTTTCCGATGCCGACTCCAGTGCCCGTCTTGACCTGCTCGCTGCCCGGGTCGAGCAGAAGCGTGCCGAGCGTGATTACGCCCGCAACCTGCTGGCGCGTACCGAGGTACGTGCCGAACGCGAGGGCATCGCAGTATTCGCCGATGCCCAGCGTTATATCGGCAAGCCGATGCGCACCGGCGAACGCCTGATGGAAATCGCCGATCCGGCCCAGGCCGAGTTGCGTATCGAGTTGCCGGTGGCCGATGCCATCGGCCTGGAGAAAGGCGCCGAAGTCGCGCTGTTCCTCGACAGCGATCCACTGAACCGGCACAACGCCGTGCTCGACCGTGTTGCCTACCAGGCCCAGAACACTCCGGCCGGGCAGCTCGCCTATCGCCTCGATGCGAGCTTCGAAGATGCGCCGCCACGTATCGGCCTGCGCGGGACCGCCAAGGTCTTCGGTGACCGGGCGCCGCTGGCCCTGTACCTGCTGCGCCGGCCGCTGGCGGCCCTGCGCCAGGCGGTGGGCCTGTGATGTTGCCGGCGCTGCGCCCGGACCTGCAGCTTTCGCCAGGGGCCCCGGGGCTCGACGGTGCGCCGCAATGGACCCTGGCCGACCCTTTGCGCGGTCGCTATTTCAAGCTGGGCGCGCCGGCCATGCGCTTGCTGCGCCATTGGGCGCTCGGTGACCCGCAGCAGGTGCTGAATGCGGCCAATGCCGAGCCGGGCGCGCCCCTGACCGCCGTGGCGGTGGAAGAGCTGCTGCGCTTTCTGCGTGGTCATGACCTGGTCAGCGCCGCCGATGCCGAGCAACGCGCGAGCTACGCACCCAAGGCCGCTGCCCAGCGCCAGGGCATCTGGACCCAGATCCTGCATAAATACCTGTTTTTCCGTATTCCGCTGTGGCGCCCTGACGCTTTTCTCAATCGCACCTGGCCCTGGCTCGAGCGCCACGGCGGCAACCTGTTGCGCTACGGTCTGCCCAGCGTATTGCTGCTCGGCCTGTTCCTGGTAATGCGTGACTGGGAGCGCTTCCTTTCGACCTTCCCGCACCTGCTCAGCCTGGGCGGCATGGCGGCATTCGCCATCGCCCTGGGCTTTGCCAAGCTGTGCCATGAATTCGGCCATGCCTACATGGCCAAGCGCGCTGGCTGCCGGGTGCCGAGCATGGGCGTGGCGTTCATGGTCCTGTTGCCGATGCTCTACACCGATGTCAGCGACGCCTGGCGCGTGCAGGATCGGCGCACCCGCCTGCTGATCGGCGCCGGGGGCGTGCTGGCCGAGCTGATCCTGGCCTGTATCGCCCTGCTGGCCTGGTCGCTGCTGCCCGACGGGGCGGGGCGCACCGCAGCCTTCATGCTGGCCAGCGCCACCTGGATCACCACCCTGGCGATCAACGTCAACCCGTTGATGCGTTTCGACGGCTACTTCCTGCTCAGCGACCTGTGGGGCGTGGATAACCTGCAAGGGCGTGGTTTCGCCCTGGGCCGCTGGCACCTGCGGGAGAAGCTTTTCGGTTATGGTGAACCTATGCCCGAGCGCTGGTCACCGGCGCTGCGCCGGCGCCTGCTGTGCTGGAGCTACGCCTCATGGATCTGGCGGGCGGCGCTGTTCTTCGGTATCGCCCTGGCGGTTTATCACCTGTTCTTCAAGGTGCTTGGCATCTTCCTGATGATGGTCGAGCTGGTGTGGTTCATCGGCCTGCCGATCTGGCGCGAATGGCAGCACTGGTGGCAGCACCGGGACAAGGCCAAACCGCGCAAGGTGGTGTTGCTTGGAGCGGGCCTGGCCCTGTTGCTGGCCGTGTTGGTGGTGCCTTGGCGCAGCGGCGTGGAAGTGCCGGCCATGCTCGAAGCGTCCCGTTTCAGTGCCTTGCATGCGCCGGCAGCGGCGCGGATTCGCGAGGTGCTGGTCAAGGATGGGCAGCCGGTCGAGGCCAACCAGGTGTTGATGACCCTGGAGTCGCCCGACCTTGAAGCGCGCATGGGCATCGGCCGACGTGAAATCGAGATTCTCCAGCTGCAACTGCGGCGTCAGTCGGGGCGCAGTGAAACCGCCGCCGACAGTGGCATTCTCGAACAACGCCTGGCCGAGGCCGTTGCCGAATACCGCGGCCTGGCCGCCCAGCGCGAGCGCCTGGTACTGCGCGCGCCCCATGCCGGCACGGTGCGCGACCTGGCGGACAACCTGGCGCCTGGCCGCTGGATCAGCAGCGAGATGCCGCTGGCCCAGGTCGCCGAAGGTGGCTTGCGCCTGCGCGGTTACCTGGCCGAAGCCGACCTGTGGCGGGTGGCACCGGGCACCCCCGGGCACTTCGTCGCCGATGACGTACTGCGCGATTCCCTGCCGGTGTCGCTGGAATCGGTGGACGCCAACGGCGTCGCCTCCATCGACCAGGAAGCGCTGATCTCCGATCATCAGGGGCCCATCGCGATACGCCGCGACGAAGAGAAGAGGGCGCAGCCTCTGCAAGCGCACTACGGCACCCAGTTCGTGCTCGAAGACAGTGCGCCGATACAACTATCGCACCCGCTTCGCGGCATTGTGGTGCTGGATGGAAAGAGCGAGTCGCTGCTTAGCGCCGCGTGGCGACGTATGGCAGCGATCGGTGTAAGAGAAAGTGGATTTTAATTAGTGCGATTGTAAGGCAGTTGCGGTAATCTGCTGTCAATTCGCCATGCAAGTAAGCGTGACACCCGTCACAATAAAAGTTAGCTCGCAAAGTTATTTCAACAGGGATGTTTGCATAGATGTCGATGCCTGCTGTGACCCTGCGTGCCCTGCATCCGGACGATATGGCGTTTATCGAGCGTCTGTATGCCGGCTCACGCGCCGAAGAGATGTCCCGTAGCGGCTGGCCGGCGCAGCAGATCGCCGCCTTTCTCAAACAGCAGTTCAATGCTCAGCATGCTTACTATCAGGCCCATTATGCCGATGGGGAATTATTGATCATCGAACTCCAGGGCCAGCCGATCGGCCGGCTTTATATGTTCTGGGGGCCAACCACTCTCAATCTGATCGATATAACCCTGCTTCCCGAATTCCAGGGCAGGGGCATTGGCTCCGCGCTGATAGAAGCGCAATTGCGACGGGCAGATGAGCAGGGCCTGAAAGTCGAACTTTTCGTTGAATCCTACAACCCGGCACAGCGGCTTTATGGCCGGCTGGGCTTCCATGTCTGCGGCGATTCGGGGGTGTACCTGAAATTGCGCCGCGACGCGCGCACCGACACAAGGAAAGTCTCATGAGCCAAGCCGTCGACGACACCATTCCCAGCCGCCAGGAACTGCTCGAAGCCGATCCCGAAGGGTTCGTACTGCAGATCGCCCACGATCAGGGCTTGCACGTCAGCCTGCTGGGCGTGACCGATGGCACGGCGATGAGCCAGGACTACGAGTGCTATTCCCTGGCGGTGGCCCTGCCGCATGGTGTGGTGCTGCCCCAGGACACCTTCAATCTGTTCGGCCCGGGCCGCGCGCAGCCCTGGACCTTGCTGATGAGTCCGGTGCGGCCCGAACCCGACGGCCGCCATGTGCTTGAAGCGGTCATTCACCGCAACCGCGTTGCGGTTGACGAGGCTCCCTGATTCGCAATTCAACCAACCACGCAAATCAACATAAGGAAGAGTCTGATGGCTGATCCGTTTCTGGGCGAAATCCGGATGGCAGGGTTCAACTTCAACCCGTACGGCTGGGCGCTGTGTCAGGGCCAGTTGGTCCCGCTGAATCAGAACACCGCACTGTTCGCCCTCCTGGGCACGCAGTTTGGTGGTGACGGCGTAAGTACCTTCGGCCTGCCGGACCTGCGCAGCCGTACGCCGGTGGGCCAAGGCCAGGGCACCGGCCTGTCGAATTACCAAATGGGGCAGAAAGGTGGCAGCGAGTCGGTTACCCAATTGACCAGCAACCTGCCGACCCACACCCACTTGCTGTCGTTGGTGACCAACAACAGCACCCTCACCGCAACCTCCACCGCACAGGTGGTGAATGCCGATGCCACCAGCGTTGCACCTATTGCCGGCGGCTGCCTGGGCATCCCCAACGATGGTGCCGGCACCACTTACCAGCTGTACCACAGCGGCAAGGACAACAACGGCAACCCGCTGCCCCGCGTTGACCTGGCGCCGCAGCCGGTGACCTTCACCGGCGGTGTGACCGTGACCGGCACCGCTGCGCTGACCGGCGGCAATATCCCGACGTCGGTGTTGAGCCCCTACATTGCGGTGAACTTCATCATCGCGATGCAAGGCATCTTCCCGAGCCGCAACTGACGCAACAACCGGCGGTGCTCCAGGGCACCGCCACTTTTTTGTCCGCATTGCCCAGCCGGCAGTGCGGGGACCACCAGGAGGTGCAGCATGAAATTCATCGAACGACTCTCGCGCAAGTCGGCCCGGCAGCCCCAGTCCGCCGAGCCCGGCCAGGCCCCGCTGCTGATGGCCCTTGAACCGCGGATCATGTTCGATGCGTCCGTGGGCGTGGTTGCCCAGGATGCTGCGGCGCAGACGACTGCCGACGCGGCCAAGGACAGCACCTCCAGCAATGAAAGCAGCCAGGCGCCAGCGGCGTCCGGCGAAACGGCGAGCCAGCAGCAGGGCAGCCAGCGCAACGAAGTGGTGTTCGTCGACGGTCAGGTCAGCAACGTCGGGCAACTGCTCGAAGGGTTGTCGCCCAAGACCGAAGTGGTGGTGCTCGACCCGAACAAGGACGGCCTGCAGCAGATGGCCGACTACCTCAAGGGGCGCGACAACCTCGACGCCATCCACCTGTTGTCCCACGGCGCCGACGGTACCGTGCAACTGGGCAACGTCTGGCTGGCCAGCAACAACCTCGCCGAGCATCGTGCGGCACTGGAGAGCATCGGCGCGGCCTTGAAGGCCGACGGCGACCTGATGATCTACGGCTGCGACGTAGGGCAGGGTGGCAAGGGCCAGGCCTTCATCGATCAGTTGGCGGCGATTACCGGCGCCGACGTTGCCGCTTCGGTGGACGACACCGGCTCCGCGGCGCTGGGTGGCAACTGGACGCTGGAGCGCAGCAGCGGCGCCATCGAGACCAGCGCCTTGAGCGTCGCTGGCTACGACAGCCTGATGGCTTCGACCTACACCGGCGGCGCGGTGGCCAGCGCGCCGGTGCTGGGGACCACCACCAACCAGATGAAATACGTGGTCGGCGACTTCAACGGCGACGGGCGTGCCGACATCCTCTACCAGGCTGCAGGCGCCGGTGGTGCCTGGAGCTTTGCGCAGAGCAATGCAGACGGCACCTTCACCATCTTCAGCCAGGCCAGCTCGATGTTCGCCGGCCTGACCCTGACCGACGCCGCCACCGGCGGCGCCAACTACCACGCCGGGGATTTCAACGGCGATGGTCGCATCGATCTGCTGGCCGCACCCGTGAGCGGTCCGACCATGAAGCTCTACCTCAACACCGGGTCGGGCTTCACCAGCCAGGACGTGAGTGGCCCGAGCTTCGGCGTGCGTACCCTGGTGGGTGATTTCAACGGCGACGGCGCCCTCGACATTCTCTACCAGACCGGCGGCACCGGCTCGTCCTGGGCATTGGCGGTGAACAGTGGCGGCGCCACGCCAAGCTTTACCACCCTGACCAGCGCCAGCGGCGCCGCCTGGCCGTTCGCCGGTATCACCTTGCCCGACTTCAACGCCTACAACTACAAGGCCGCCGATGTCGATGGCGACGGCTACACCGACCTGATCCATGTCGCGTCGGGCATGCAGATGCGCTATTTCCGCAACAACAACGGCGTCTTCGTCGATATGACCGCCACCGCGGCCCTGCCGACCGTGTCCGTGACCCGGGCGATCGTCGCCGACTTCGATGGCGACGGCGACGCCGATATCCTTTACCAGACCGGCAACAACGGTACGGTCTTCCGTTACATACGCAACGACAATGGCACCTTCGTCGACGTGGACCAGGCCAGTTCGCCGTTCGCCAACGTGACCCTGCCGGACATGAACGCCCAGCAGTTCCGTGTCGGTGACTTCGACGGCGACGGCGATCTCGACCTGATCTCCACCTCGTCCACGGCAGCCAGCACCGCCATCTTCTACCAGAGCGGCAGCCTGCCGAAGCTGGTCAGCTCCAGCCCGGCGGACGACAGCCTGACCGTTACCCCGAATGCCAATATCACCCTGACCTTCGACCAATCGGTGGCCAAGGGCACGGGCAACATCTATATCGTGCGCACCAGCGACAACGCGATCATCCAGACCATCGACGTGGGCAGCGGTGCGGTCACCGGCTCCGGCACCACCTGGACCATCGACCCGCCGGCGGACATGGTGGCGGGCGTGGCCTACGCCGTGCGCATCGACAACAAGGCGTTCGCCAACGCCAACGGCCAGGTCTACAAGGGCATCCAGAACAATACCGCGCTGAACTTCACCGTGACCGCGGTGGCGGCGCCGGTGATCGGCAACCTCAACGGCGACCTGGTCAGCTACCGCGAGGACGCCGCCTACGTGCTGCTCGACCAGAACGGCGACGCCACCATCAGCGACGCCGACTCGGCCAACTTCAACGGCGGCAAGCTGACGGTGCAGATCGCCAGTGGCGGCACCAGTGCCGAAGACGTGCTGTTCATTCGCGACCAGGGCGCCGGGGCCAACCAGATCGTGCTGTCCGGCGCCTCGATCCTGTACAACGGCCTGGTGATCGGTACCTTCACCGGCGGCAGCAACGGCAACCCGCTGGTGGTCACCCTGACCAGCAACGCCACGGCGACTACCGTCGCTGCGCTGGTGCAGAACCTGGCCTACCGCAATTCCAATACCATCGAGCCGTCGGCGGCCACGCGCAGCGTCTCGATCAGCATGGACGACGGTGCCGGCGGCAGCAGCACGGTGTCGACGGTCACCCTCGACGTCCTTTCGGTCAACGATGCCCCGGTGGTCAATGTCAGCGGCACCAACCCGACCTACACCGAGAACGGTTCGGCGGTGCAGCTGTTCAGCGGCGCGACGATCAATACCGTCGAGACCGGGCAGAGCGTGATCCAGATGACCTTCACCGTCACCGGCGTCGCCAACGGTGCGGCGGAGAAACTGGTGATCGACGGCAGCGACGTGAACCTGGTCAACGGCACCAACGTGGTGACCGCGATCAACGGCACGACGGTCTCGGTCTCGGTGGTCAGCGGTACCGCGACCATCACCCTGACCCACAGCGGCCTGTCCAGCTCGGCAGCGCAGGCCATCCTCAACGCCATGGCCTACCGCAACGACAGCGAAAGCCCGAACACCGCCAACCGGGTGGTGAGCGTGGATTCGGTGCGCGACAACGGCGGCACCTCCAACGGCGGGCTCAACACCGCCACGGTAGGCATCCTCAGCACCGTGACCGTGGTCGCGGTCAACGACGCGCCGACGCTCAGTGGCGGCCCGTACACCTTCCCGAACACCAACGAAGACACCACGACCCCGGGCGTGCTGATCTCGACCCTGCTGACCAGCACCTCCTATGTCGATCCCGACGTCGGGGCGCTGCGCGGTATCGCCGTGTACGTCACCACCGGTCGCGGCACCTGGCAGTACTCCACCGACAACAGCAACTGGACCGACTTCGGAAGCGTGGCGCCGACCAGCGCGCTGTTGCTCAGTTCCACGACCTATGTGCGCTATATCCCCGACGGCGCCAACAACGAGACGGTGTCCATGGGCTTCCGCGCCTGGGACCAGACCTCCGGCAGCGCTTCCGCCAATGGTAGCCGCAGTCTGGCCGATACCTCCGGCAACGGCGGCAGCAGTGCCTTCTCCACCGGCACCGCCCAGGCCAACCTGACGGTCACCGCCGTCAACGATGCGCCGGTGATGAACCCGGTGTCGCCGAGCCTGTCGCCACTGACCGATACCTCCACCGCCAGCGCCGGTGACCTGGTCAGCTCGCTGACCGGCGGCATCACCGATGTCGATACCGGCGCCGTGAAGGGCATCGCCATCACCGGCCTGACCGCCACCTATGGCAAGTGGCAGTTCTCCACCAATGGCGGCACCACCTGGACCGATGTCGGTATCGTCTCCAACACGGCGGCGTTGATCCTGCGCCCGACGGACCGGGTGCGTTTCGTCCCGGACGGCATCCATGGCGAAACGGCGACCATCACCTACAAGGCCTGGGACCAGACCAACGGCACCGCCGGTTTCCAGGGCGCCAAGATCAATACCAGCACCTCCGGCGGCACCTCGGCCTATTCCACGGCGACCGATACCGCCACGGTCACCGTGACTGCGGTCAACGACCGCCCGGTACTGACCCCGAGCGGCGGCAGCGTGGCCTGGACCGAAGGCAACAACGTGGCTTCCACCCCGGTAGTGGTGGACTCCAACCTGACCCTGTCCGACCCGGATGGCCCGAACCCGGGCAGCGCGACCGTGCGCTTCTCCAGCTACAACAGTGCCCAGGACGTACTGGCGCTGGTCACCGACCCGGCGACCATGGGCAATATCCAGGCAAGCTGGGATTCCAGCACCGGCATCCTGACCCTGACCTCCGCCGGCAACCAGGCTACCCTGGCGCAGTTCCAGGCGGCCCTGCGCGCAGTGACCTACAACAACAGTTCGGAAAGCCCTACCACCAGCAACCGTGTCGTGCAGTTCCAGGTGACCGACGGTGGTGGCATGGCCTCGGTGGTGGTCTCGCGCAGCGTGACCATTACTGCCGTGGACGACGCCCCGATCATCAGCGCACCTGCTACCGTCCAGGTGACCGAGGACGTGCCCACGGCGATCAGCGGCATCAGCATCGGCGATGTCGATTCACTCAACGCCACGGTCACCCTGACCGTGACCAGCGGCACCCTCAGCGCGGTGAGCGCCGGTGGCGTGCTGGTCAGTGGTACGCCGACCACGCTGATCCTCGATGGCAGCATCGCCAACATCAACACCTTCATCGCCAACAACCGGGTGACCTTCACCACGGCCGCTAACGCCACCGCAGCTGTTCCCCTCACAATGAGAGCCGACACCGGGAGCGTGTCCGACGTGGTGACCAACATCACCCTGGTGGTCACCGAGGTAAACGACGCACCGGCGGCCACTGTGCCGCCATCCATCACCGTGACCGAGGATGTCGCCAGCGTTATCAGCGGTATCAGCTTCACCGACGTCGATGCCGGCACCAATAGCGTCACCGCGACCTTCTCGGTACCGAGCGGTACCCTGGCGGCCACCAGCGGCCTGGGCGTGACCGTTGTCGGTTCCGGTACGGGTGAGCTGACCCTGTCGGGCAGCCTGGCCGATATCAACTCGTTCCTCGCGGCCAACAGCCTCACCTTCAAGACCGCCCAGGACGCCACCGCCAGCGTGATCCTGACGGTGAAGATCGATGACAACGGCAATACCGGCGGCCCCGCGCTGACCGACACCAAGACCGTGACCCTCAACGTCGCCGCGGTCAACGATGCTCCGGTCAACAGCGTGCCGGGCGCGCAAACCGCGCAGCAGGGGGTTGCCCTGGGCTTCAACAACGCCAATGGCAATGCCATTTCCATCAGTGATGTGGATGCCAACGGCGGCCTCGTTTCGGTGACCTTGACCGCCAACAACGGTCTGCTCACCTTGGGCAGCCTTAGCGGTATCACCCTGGTCACCGGTACCGGTGTGAACAACATCACCATGAGCTTCGAAGGCACCCTGGCCAATGTCAACGCCGCGTTGCAGACCCTGAGCTTCCGCTCGGCGAGCAATTTCCTCGGTGCGGCCAGCCTGACCGTCGAGACCAACGACAACGGCAATTCCGGCAGCGGCGGGGCCAAGCTCGATATCGACACCATCGCGATCGACGTGGTCCCGGTGAATCCGAAGGTGACCAGCGTGTCCGCACAGGGCCCCGACCGGGCGGTGAAGGTCGGCGACGAAGTGCTGATCAACGTGTCCTGGGACCAGGCCGTCACCGTCAGCGGTGGTACCCCGAGCCTGCTGCTCGAGACCGGGCTGGTCGATCGCAACGCCGTGTATGTCAGCGGTTCGGGCAGCAACACCCTGGTGTTCAAGTACACCGTGCAGGCCGGCGATATCAGCGCCGACCTGGACTTCCAGAGCACCACGGCGCTGCAGCTCAATGGCGCGCTCATCACCAACGCCACCAGCGACCTGGCGGTCCTGACCCTGCCGACTGTGGGTGGGGCCAACTCCCTCGGCGGACGCAGCGCTATCGTGGTCGATGGTGTGGTGCCGGTGGTCGGCAGTGTCAGTGCGCCGAGCAATGGCACCTACATCACCGGTCAAGGCCTGGACTTCACGGTCAACTTCAGCGAAGCGGTGACGGTCGATACCGGCACCGGCATCCCGCGCATCGCCATTACCCTGGATACCGGCGGCACCGCCTATGCCGAGTATGTCTCGGGCAGTGGCAGTAATGCCCTGGTGTTCCGCATGGTGGTCGCCAGCGGCCAGCTCGACGCCAATGGCGTCACGGTGGGCAGCAGCATCGACCTCAACGGCGGCGCCATCACCGACCTGGTCGGCAACGCTACCGTGACCACCCTGAACAGCGTGGCCAGTACCGCCGGGGTGGCGGTCGACGGCATCGCGCCGAGCGTGGTCAGCGTGGTTGCGCCGGTGGATGGCAGCTACAAGGCCGGCGACGTGCTGACCTTCACCGTCAAGGCCAGCGAAGCCCTGCAGATCGGCAGCCTGACACCGCGCCTGGCGCTGGATGTCGGCGGGGCGACCCGCTATGCCAACTACGTTTCCGGCAGCGGTAGCGACACGCTGGTGTTCCAGTACGTGGTGCAGGCGGGAGATAACGACAGCAACGGTATCGCTGTGAACAGCCTCGACCTGCGTGGCGAACAGCTGACCGACCTGGCCGGCAACGATATCGATCCGGCTCTGGGCACCGGCAACCTGCCAGGCGTACTGGTCGATACCACCGTGCCGACTGCCAGCAACATCGTGCGCGTTGGCGCCAGCCCGACCAACAGCGGTTCGGCCAGCTTCACCGTGACCTTCAGCGAGGACGTGAGCGGTGTCGATGCCGGCGACTTCACCCTGGCGTTCGGCGGTTCTGCCGGCGGCAGCATCGCCAGCGTCACCCGGGTCGATGGCCGCACCTATACCGTGCTGGTCGACAACCTGGCCGGTACCGGCACCGTGCAGCTCAACCTCAACGCCAGCGGCACCGGCATCGCCGATGCTGCCGGCAACGCCCTGAGCGGCGGCCTGAATGGCGCCAGCTACAGCATCGACCGCGTCGCCCCAAGCGTGACCAGCGTCGATGTACCCAACGGCGGCACTTATGTGGCAGGGCAGAACCTGGACTTCACCGTGCATCTCGACGAGGCGGTGCAACTGGATACCAGCGGTGGTTCGCCACGCCTCGAAGTGACCCTGGCCAATGGCGAGAAAGCCTACGCCACTTACCTGTCCGGCGCTGGCGGCAACGCCCTGGTGTTCCGTCTGACCGTGGTCACCGGGCAGTTGGACAGCGACGGTATCCAGCTTGGCAGCGCCCTGCAGCTCAACGGCGCGACCCTGCGCGATGCGATCGGCAACGATGCCAACCTGACGCTGAACAACGTCGGCGATACCTCGGGCGTCAACATCGATGCCGTGGCTCCGGTGGTTTCCACGGTGACCCTGCCGGCAAACGGTGTCTATAACGCCGGCGACGTGCTGACCTTCACGGTCAATGCCAGCGAGAACGTCAATGTCGATACCAGCAGCGGTGTGCCGCGCGTGGCCCTCACCATCGGCAACGTAACCCGTTACGCCACCTATGTCTCGGGCAGTGGCACCTCGGCGCTGGTGTTCCAGTACACCATCCAGGCTACCGAGAACGCAGCGGGTGTCGGCCTGGCAGGCAGCATCGACCTGGACGGCTCGACCATTCGTGACGCCGCCGGCAACAACATGAACCTGAACCTCAACGCCCCGGGCACCGCCAGCGGTGTGGTGGTGGATACCCAGGCGCCGAGTGTCAGCAATATCGTCAATGTCGATATCACCCCGACCAATGCCGGCAGCGTGCGCTACACCGTGACCTTCAACGAGTCGGTGAGCGGTGTGGACAGCGCTGACTTCACACTGGCGTTCACCGGCAGCGCCAGTGGCCGCATCGCCTCGGTTACCCGCATCGACGGCAGCACCTACCAGGTGTTGGTGGACAACCTCTCCGGTGCCGGCAACGTGCGCCTGAATCTCAGTGCCAGTGGTACCGGCATTGTCGATGTGGCGGGCAACCCGATCACCGGCGGTCTGAACGGCAGCGTCTACAGCATCGACCGCGTGGCGCCTTCGGTGACCAGCGTAAGCGTGCCGCCCAGCGGCACCTACACCGCCGGCAAGACCCTGGACTTCATGGTCAATACCGACGAAGCGGTGCTGGTCGACAGCGGCGACGGCAACCCGCGCCTGGCCATCACCCTGGACAACGGCCGGGTGGTCTATGCCGATTACCTGTCCGGTTCCGGCAGCACGGCGCTGACCTTCCGCCTCACCGTCACCAGCGGCATGGCCGGCAACAGCACCTTCGCGGTGGCGTCGAGCATCGACACCAACGGCGGTACCCTGCGCGATGCCCGCGGCAACGATGCCAATACCGGGCTGAACAATGTCGGCAGTACCAGCGGCATCCTGGTCGATGCCCGGGCGCCACGGCCGAGCAGCATCGTGGTGGACGGCCCGGTCCTGCCGACCGACCGCAGCCTGAGCTTCACCCTGACCTTCGACGAGGCGGTCAGTGGTGTCGATGCCAGCGACTTCAGCGTGCTCGGCACGGCCAGCGCCAGCGGGGTGGTGCAGTCGGTGCAGCGCATCGATGCACAGACCTACCGCATCGTGGTGGGCAACCTGCGCGGGCAGGGCACCTTGTCCTTGAGCCTGAATGCGCCGGACAGCGGCATCCAGGACGGCGCCGGCAACCTGCTGGCACAGTCCTTGGTCAGTGCCGGGCAGACCCTGCAGAGCCAGGACGTCGGCGATCTGGAATACCGGCTCAATCCACCGGACAGCTCGGGCCTTCCACAACCTGCAGTGATCCAGCCGCAGGTGCCGGGCATCGAGATCAACGAAAGCATCTCGCCGCTGGCCCCGGGCTCGCTGTTCGAGGTGCGGACCGTGGGCGGCGACCTTAGGCCGCTGGGCACCATCTTCCTCGGCCAGGCCGGCAGTGCGCCGAGCTTCATCGCCCAGGTCTTCGGCAGCAGCGACAGCGGCCTGGGCAATGGCGACGGCCAGGGCTTCCTCGGCTTTGGCGGCGGCACTGGCGGACTGTTCGGCGCCAGCACCTTCGCCAACATCTTCAACCGCGATGTGCCGGGTGTCAGCGAGATGAACGTGTTCAACGGCAACCAGTGGAAACAGAGCGACCTCAACCAGGGGCTGCGCGGAGTGTTCGGCGTGCCGACCTTCGGCCAGCAACTGCAACATATCAACGAAGCCGACCAGCGCCAGGTGCGCGAGTTGGCCAAGGCCCTCGCCAAACCGGCCGAGATCGGACAGCGAGCATGACCAGCACAACTCTTGAGAATCGAGCCGTACCTGGGGGCGGCGCAAGGATGAATAAAAAGCACAAACTGTTTGCCGCCAGCCTGCTGGCCTTGGCTATCGGCGGCTGCGCCGTGACCAGCGACCCGATCGAGCGCAGCGCCAGCGAAGAGCGTGCCCGCAGCGACATGGCCAGCATCTACAAGGACCAGGAGCCCCTTAGCGGCCCCCTGACGCTGCACCAGGCCATGGCCCGCGCGGTGAAGTACAACCTCGAAGCCCGCCTGAAGGTGATGGAAGAAGCCCTCGGCCAGCGCCAGCTGGACCTGGCGCAGTTCGACATGTTGCCGCGCATGGCCCTGTCCGCCGGCTATGCCGGTCGCAACAATGTCAGCGCCTCCAGCAGCCAGAGCGTGCAGACCGGAACCCAGTCCCTCGAGCCTTCGACCTCCCAGGACCGTGACCGCGAGGTCGCCGACCTGACCATGGTGTGGAACGTGCTGGACTTCGGCGTCAGCTACTTCAGCGCCAAGCAGCAGTCCGACCAGCGCTACATCCTTCAGGAGCGCAAGCGCAAGGTCATCCATACCATCACCCAGGACGTGCGTTCGGCCTACTGGCGTGCGGTGGCGGCAGAGCGCCTGCTCAAGCAGATCGATACCCTGATGGGGCGGATCAACCAGGCGCGCATCAACAGCCAGCTGATGAGTGCCCAGCGCATCGGCGACCCGGTCCAGGCCCTGAGCTACCAGCGTGCTTTGATCGAGGCCACCCGCCAGCTTGAAGAGCAGCGTCGTGCCCTTACCCTGGCCAAGACCGAGCTGGCCGCGCTGATCAACCTGCCGATGAACCAGCCCTACACCCTGGCCCTGGACGATAGCTACGCGGTGCCGCAATTCCAGGGCGATTTCGCCAAACTGGAACAACAGGCGCTGGCCAGCCGTCCGGAACTGCGCGAGCAGGACTACCAGGCGCGCATCAGCGCCACGGAAACCCGCAAGGCCATGCTGCGCATGCTTCCGGGCCTGGAGTTCTCCGCCGGCGGTCACTACGACAGCAACTCCTTCCTGGTCAACCAGAGCTGGGCCGACTATGGCGTCAAGGTCACCTGGAACCTGTTCAACGTGCTGTCCGGACCACGGGCGATCAAGGTTGCCGAAGCGGGCCAAAGCGTAGCCGAGGCACGCCGCCAGGCCATGTCGGTGGCGGTGCTGGCGCAGCTGTACGTCGCCCGGGCGAATTTCGAGGAGTCCAGCCGGCAGTTCAAGACCAGCGAGGAAATGGCCCGGCTCGACGGACAGATCGCCGAGCAGCTGCGCAACCGTTTCCAGACCAACAACATCGGCGAGCTGGAGCTGATCCAGGGCGAGCTGAACAACCTGCAGACCCAGCTCAAGCGTGACCTGTCCTATGCCGAGTTGCGCAATGCCTACGCGCAACTGGCGGTCAGTGCCGGTACCGACCCGCTGCCGCGGGAATTGCCGGACGACAAGGTACAGACCATCGCCAACGCCCTGCAGAGCAGCGAGGCCAACTGGAATCGTTGATTCTGCTGTGCAAGTGAGGGCCTCATCGCTGGCAAGCCAGCTCCCACAGGGTTCGGCAGCGCCGCGGACACTGTGGGAGCTGGCTTGCCAGCGATGAGGCCTGAACTGACCACACAGAATCCTGACTTACACATTGAAATACTTTCCCTGTGTAGTAAAACGCCGCTACAACTGTAGGATCGACGTCCCTAATTGATCTCAGGTTGATATGACTTCCTTCTCCTCGGAGCCCCCCAGTACCAGGCCTTCATGGCCTGTCTTTTCGTCCCGTCCCCGTGACCTTGCCCGCATGAGTACCCGTCCATGGAATGGCTAGCCGATCCCACCGCGTGGCTGGGACTGGCCACGCTGATTGTCCTGGAACTGGTCCTGGGCATCGACAACCTTGTCTTCATTGCCATCCTCGCCGACAAGCTGCCGCCTCATCAGCGCGACCGTGCGCGGGTCATCGGCCTGTCGCTGGCGCTGATCATGCGCCTGGGCCTGCTGGCTTCGATCTCGTGGATGGTGACCCTGACCGCACCCTTGTTCGAGGTGTTCGGCAAGTCGTTCTCCGGACGTGACCTGATCATGCTGTTCGGTGGTGTGTTCCTGCTGTTCAAGGCCACCATGGAGCTGCACGAGCGCCTGGAGGGCCACGTGGTGCAGGCCGGCGGGCCGGTGCGTCATTCGGCGTTCTGGCCGATCGTCGCGCAGATCGTCGTGCTTGACGCAGTGTTCTCGCTGGATGCGGTGATCACCGCCGTGGGCATGGTCGAGCACCTGTCGATCATGATGATCGCGGTGATCTTCTCGATCGGCATCATGATCGTCGCCAGCAAACCGCTGACCCGCTTCGTCAACGCCCATCCGACAGTGATCATGCTGTGCCTGGGCTTCCTGATGATGATCGGTTTCAGCCTCACCGCCGAAGGCCTGGGCTTCCATATTCCGAAGGGCTACCTGTACGCGGCGATCGGCTTCTCCTTGCTGATCGAGGCCTTCAACCAGCTGGCCCGGGCCCGGCGCAAGCGCAGCCTGCAACAGCACAAGCCGTTGCGCGAGCGCACCGCCCACGCCGTCCTGCGCTTGCTTGGCGGGCGCCGGGTTGAAGCCGACGAAGTGGGTGAAGAAATCGCCGACCTGGTGGGCGATGGCGACGAGCAGGTGCTGTTCGACCGCCGCGAGCGGGTCATGATCAGCGGCGTGCTGAACCTCGCCGAGCGGCCGATCAGGACGGTGATGACGGTGCGTGCCGAAGTCGACGCTATCGATCTGGCCCAGCCGCCGGAAGCGATCCGCGAGGCGTTGATGAACTCTTCCTACTCGCGCCTGCCGGTGATCCGCGACGGGCGTGTCGAAGAGCCGCTGGGCTACGTGCACAAGAAGGAACTGCTCAAGGTGCTGCTGGCCGGTGGCGAGCCGGACCTGGAGCAACTGATGCGCGCGCCGTTGAACCTGCTGGAGAGCTTCAGCATCCTCAATGCCCTGGAACAGATGCGCAGCGAATCGACGCACATTGCCTTCGTGGTCAACGAATTCGGTGATTTCACCGGTGTCCTGACCATGACCGACATCCTCGAGTCGATTGCCGGCGAACTGCCCGATGCCAGTGAAGTGGTCGGCCCGGGCATCGTCGCCGACCAGGAGGGCTACCTGGTCAGCGGTGCCCTGAATTTGCGCCAGATCCAGGCGCAGACCGGCTTCGCGGCCCGGCCCACCGACGACTACCAGACCCTCGCCGGGCTGGTGATGAGCCTGCTGGACCGCCTGCCGATGGTCGGTGACCAGCTCGAGTGGGAAGGCTGGTCGCTGACCGTGGTCGAAGTGGAGGAGCGCCGCGTGCGCCAGGTCCGTCTCAGGCAGCCGGCCGACGCTGGCGCAGCAGGTGCCTGACGCCTTCGATGATCAGCACCAGGACTGCCAGCCAGATCGGCAGGTAGGTCAGCCACTGGTCCGGGGCGATGCTTTCGCCCAGGATCAGTGCCACCATCACCAGCAGCACCGGTTCCACATAGCTGAGCAGGCCGAACAGGCTGAACGCCAGCATCCGGCTCGCCAATACGTAACTGATCAACGCCAATGCACTGATCGCGCCCAGCAGCGGAATCAGGGCGTAGAGCTGCGGGTGGGTGTCCAGATCAGCGCCCGACAGCGGTCCGCTGATGACGAAGTACAGCGCGGCCGGGGACATCAGCAGCATGTCCGTCCACAGCCCGCCCAGATGGTCGGTGTGCAGGCGTTTACGCAGCACGAAATACACCGGATAACCCCCGGCGACCACCAGCACTTCCCAGGCGAAACTGCCGTGCTGGTACAGCTCGTGCCCGACCCCGGTGGCCGCCAGGGCTACGGCGACCTTCTGCAGGCGTGATAGACGCTCGCCATAGACCAGGCGCCCGGTCAGGACCATGGTCAGCGGCAGCAGGAAATACCCCAGCGACACTTCCAGGCTGCGCCCTTGCAGCGGTGCCCAGAGAAACAGCCAGAGTTGCACGCCGACCAGCGCCGAGGTCGCACACAGGCCAAGGAACAGGGCAGGGGTGCGTTGCACCCGGCGCACCAGGCCGGTGACCAGCGACCAGTCGCGGGTGACGATCATGAACAGGGTGGCGCAGGGCAGGGTGAGGAGCATGCGCCAGCCAAAGATTTCCTCACCGTCGAGCGGAGCGAGCAGGGAGGTGTAGTAATACATCACGGCGAACAGGCAGGACGCCATCACCGATAAAGCAATGCCTCTGGACAAGGGGGCCTCGAACAACAGTGAAACGGGAGGAAAGGTTGACCGCTCATGATCTCAGGGCCGGCGTCGCTTCGGCAACCGCCGGCCGCTGTTGGTCGCCGAGGGCCGTGATGAAGTCGCCCAGGGGCATGGGCCGGCCGAACAGGTAGCCTTGCTGGTAATCGACGTCGAAGCGCGCCAGGTAGTCTCGCTGCTCAGCGGTTTCCACGCCCTCGGCGACGATGCCCAGGCCCAGCTTGGCCGACAGCTCGATGATGCTGTCGAGGATATGCAGGGAGAGCGCATCGACACCGATCATGCCGACGAAGCTCTGGTCGATTTTCAGGTAGTCGACATTGAAGTGCTGCAGGTAGCCGAGGCTCGACTGGCCGGTGCCGAAATCATCGATCGCCAGCAGCACGCCCATGCGGTGCAGGCGTTCGAACAACTGGTCGGTGATCGGGCCGGGTTTTATCGGTGTACGCTCGGTGAGCTCCAGGGTCAGTTGCACGCGCCCCGGGGGAAAGGCGTCGAGCAGGGCCTGGCAGTCATCGCACAGGCCCGGATCCTGGCAGTGGGCGGCGGTGACATTGACCGCCAGGTGGAAGCCGTCCTCGAACAGATGGGCGTGGGGCGCCAGGTCGCTGGCCAGGCGCTCCATCAGGCGCCGGGTCATCGGCACGATCTGCCCGCTGTGCTCGGCATAGGGAATGAACAGGTCCGGGCGCACCAGGCCTTCGCGCGGGTGATGCCAGCGCATCAGCACCTCGGCACCGGACCAGCGGTAGTCGCCACGGCGCACCACCGGCTGGAAATAGGGCACGAATTCATCCGCCTCGAGGGCCCGTTGCAGTTCGGCACGTGGTGACGAAGCACGCCGCAGTTGCCAGTAGCAGGCCGCGCCGGAACCGGCGCCGAGAAACAGCAGCAGGCCGAACAGCGCCGGGTATTCGCTGCGCATCAGGCGCCAGGCCTGGCCAGCCTGGAAACCGCTGTACACGGAAAAGGCGTAGCGCTGCGAATCCACTCGCTGCGGGGCGACCGGATAGCCTGGCACCGCACCCTGGCGCACCTGGCCGAGCTTGTCGATCCAGTGCGCGCCGACCTGCAGGCGCAGGTCGATGTCCGGGGCGATCAGTTCCAGGGCGCTGGTCAGGTGATCGCCATCGAGGGTGGTGATCGCGCCCCTGGCGCCGTCGCTCAGGCGATAGACCAGCAATGGATGGCCCGGGGTCACCGAGTTGCCGTCCATCAACCACAGGCTGCCGTCGGTATAATCCGTCGGATCGACCTTTTCGCGGAATTCGCCGAACAGCGAGGTGCAATAGATCTCGTCATCGAGGGTCAGGTTGGTGGAGCGCACGAACGAGCGTCGGGTGACCTGCTCGCGCAGGGCCAGGTCAACCTCGGTGCAGGGCCTGCCGGCCATGGGCAGTAGCGTGCGTGCCGCGGCGGCGACATTGTCCAGGACCTGCTCGAGGTGGCTGACCGCCTGGCGGGCGCTGTTCTGCGCACGGGCCTGCAACTCGCGCTCGGCCTGCCAATGCATGATTGCCAGCCCGCCCAGCACGGGCAGCGCGCCCACCAGCCAGGGCAGCAGGCGACGCAACAGGCGCGCGCGGCGCCGGGATTTGTGCAGGGGCATGGGCGGGATCCATCCTTGGGCTGGTTCGCATAGCATAGCGGGCAATGCCGCCGTCTATCCTGTGGGTTGCCGCGCCGATGAAAGCAATGCGCGACAAATGAAATTACGCACTGTAGAATCGCGTTACGAATACAACAATAAGGTTCCCGTCCACGGGGATCGAACCCGCCGAACATGGGTCCTCTATGAAGTGTCATGGATTCAAGCTGATTCTTGGTGACTTCCTTGCCCGCAGTACCCGGGGCATTTCCTGCGCGCCACCACGTTCACTCGCATCGACCGAACAGTAACTCGCGTTATTCAACCGTTTTGATGATGAGGCATACGAACATGGCAGATCTCTTCGACAACCCGATGGGCCTGATGGGCTTTGAATTCATCGAATTCGCTTCGCCGACCCCCGGCACCCTGGAGCCGATCTTCGAGATCATGGGCTTCACCAAGGTCGCTACCCACCGCTCCAAGGACGTCCATCTCTACCGCCAGGGCGGGATCAACCTGATCCTCAACAACGAACCGAAAAGCGTTGCGTCCTACTTTGCCGCCGAGCATGGCCCGTCGGTCTGCGGCATGGCGTTCCGCGTGCGCAATGCCCATGAAGCCTACGCCCGTGCCCTGGAGCTGGGCGCCCAGCCGGTGGAAATCGAAACCGGCCCCATGGAGCTGCGCCTGCCGGCCATCAAGGGTATCGGCGGTGCGCCGCTGTACCTGATCGACCGCTTCGAGGAAGGCAGCTCGATCTACGACATCGACTTCAACTGGCTGGAGGGAGTCGATCGCAATCCGGTCGGCGCCGGGCTGAAGATCATCGATCACCTGACCCACAACGTGTACCGCGGACGCATGACCTACTGGGCCGGGTTCTACGAGAAGCTGTTCAATTTCCGCGAAATCCGCTACTTCGACATCAAGGGCGAATACACCGGCCTCACCTCCAAGGCCATGACCGCCCCGGATGGCATGATCCGCATCCCGTTGAACGAAGAGTCGTCCAAGGGCGCCGGGCAGATCGAAGAGTTCCTGATGCAGTTCAACGGCGAGGGCATCCAGCACGTGGCCTTCCTCACCGACGACCTGATCAAGAGCTGGGACGCCCTGAAGAAACTCGGCATGCGCTTCATGACCGCGCCGCCGGAAACCTACTACGAGATGCTCGAAGGCCGCCTGCCAGCCCATGGCGAGCCAACCGCCGAACTGCAATCGCGCGGCATTCTCCTCGATGGTTCGTCCAACCCGGACGACAAGCGTCTGCTCCTGCAGATCTTCTCGGAAACACTGATGGGCCCGGTGTTCTTCGAGTTCATCCAGCGCAAGGGTGACGATGGTTTCGGCGAAGGCAACTTCAAGGCGCTGTTCGAGTCGATCGAGCGCGACCAGGTGCGCCGTGGGGTGCTGAGCACCGATTGATGGTGTTTTGTTGTTGCTGATGGCCTCATCGCCGACAACGCCGGCTCCCACAATGTGGAAGCCGGCGTTGTCGGCGATGAGGCCCGTTCAGACCTGTCTATACCGCCCGGCCCACCCCGCGCCGCCGTCGATACATCGCCCAGTAGCTCCCCGCCGCCGTCATGATGCCCACCAGCAACAGCGACGGTGCGACCACCCTGCTGTTGTCCAGCAATTGCCGTGCGGCATGCCCGGGCGGATGGACGATATGGATGGTGTAGCCGTACATCGGCGATACCTGGCTCATGCCGGGCTCGCTTGCCAAAGCCTGCAGGCTGTCCTGGACTTCGCCGGTGGCGCCGATCAGCGTCGGCCCGAACTGCAGTTTTACGCTCTCCGGTTGCCGCGTGCCGTGCAGGATCCGTTGCAGGATTTCGCCGTCGGCCACCGCCAGCACACCGTAGGGATATTCCTGCAGGCGGTAATAGAGGATTGCCGAGTCGGGGGTGTTGTCGTTGCCCGCTTCCAGGCGCAAGCGATGGTTGAAATAGTCGCCGGGGTCCACCAGCAATCCGGATTCGCCGCGCAGGGTACTGCAATAGGCGCGGTTTTCCCGAACCAGGGTCAGCGAGCGCAGCTCCGGGTTGCCGACCACCTCGCTGTGCAGGGCGGGCAGGGCCTTGTCGCAGGGGTACTCGGCGAGGTTGAGGACCTTGTTGCTGGCCCCGTGCAGCGAGTCGATCAGGCTATCGACACCCAGCCGGGCGTCGCGCAGGGCAAGAATGGAAGACTCGTCGAGCTGCTTGTTGACCTGCCAGGCCATTACCAGCAAGCCGAAGGCCACGGGAGCCAGGCCGATCAGCAGCAAGGTCGGCAGGGTGAGCAGTGCGTGGCTGGAACGGGAAGTACGAAGGGGCATGATTCACCTATAGGCAGAAGGCCACGACCGGATGGGGCCGGACCGAAGCCGATCAGCATAAGTGAGCGCTATACCCGCTTCCTGTACGAGCAGCTGACAGGACGTGTCGGATTCTTCGTTTCGTCAGGACGCTGTCATGTTTGCGCGGACTCGAGCGCGCTGACCACCAGGCGCCCGACCGCAGCGCCGGATGCCGGATTCTGCCCGGTGACCAGCCGCCCTTCCTTCTGGTCCACGACGGCGAAGGCTTCCCACGGATCCTCTGCCTTGCAATAGAGCCCGCCGCGGGCGGCCAGCTCGGTTTCGGTCAGGAAGGGCACTACCTTGTCCAGCTCCGCCAGTTGCTCCTCGATATTGGAGAAGCCGGTCACTTCGCGATCACGCAGCAGCAACGAGTTGTCACTGAGCTTGATGTTCAACAGGCCCACCGCGCCGTGACAGACCGAAGCCACCACGCCACCGTTTTCCCAGATCTGCCGGGCAATCTCCTGCAGCCCATGGTTATCCGGAAAATCCCACAGTACGCCATGTCCGCCGGCGTAGTAGATCGCCCGGTAATCGCGGGGCCTTACCTGTCCGGGCGCCAGGGTGTTGCCGAGGCGGTTCATGAACGCTTTGTCGTTGTACCACTGCCAGTCGATGTCCTGTGCCAGGTTCAGGCTGTGCGGATCGACGGGCACGTAGCCGCCCGCAGGGCTGCAATAATCGACCTGGTAACCGGCCTGCTGAAGGACGTCGGCGAAATGCACGGCTTCGCCCAGCCATAGGCCGGTAGCGCGCTTGAGAGTGGGGTATTTGGCCGTATTGGTCAGCACCACCAGAACTTTCTGGCTCATTGCGGTGATCCTCGGCGGGGTGGAGAGGGAGGTCGGAGGTGATTTCGAACCTGTACAGCATAGTTCCCCGGGAAAAGCCCGCCACGACCTATGGCTATGTGCTAGCGTTTTGAAAGTTGTCTGCAAATGCACAGGAGAGTGACATGGTCGATGCCCAGCAGCAGTCGCAGTTCATGCAGGCCGCCATCGACGAGGCCCGCCTGGGCCTGGAAGAGGGCGGCATTCCCATCGGTTCGGTGATCGTCCATGCGGGTCGCATTATCGGCCGCGGGCACAATCGGCGGGTCCAGCAGGGCAGTGTGGTGCTGCATGGCGAGATGGATGCCTTCGAGAATGCCGGGCGCCAGGATGCGCGGATCTATGCCCAGGCCACCCTGTACACCACCCTTTCGCCCTGCGCCATGTGCAGTGGGGCGATCCTGCTGTACGGGATCCGCGAGGTGGTGGTCGGGGAAAACCGCACCTTCATGGGCGAAGAAGCGCTGCTGCGCGAGCGCGGTGTGCAGGTCACGGTACTGCAGGATGCGCAGTGCATCGACTTGATGACCCGCTTCATCCGCGAGCGTCCGGCGCTGTGGAACGAAGACATAGGACAGGAGTCCGATCGCTGACAGCGGTCAAGGAAGCGCAGCGATGCATATCATTCATCTCGCACCTCGTCCGGTCCAGGCCCAGGGCATGAGCGAGGCGGTACGCCAGTTCGACTGGAGCAGTACCTCGCTCGGCCCCCTGCATCGCTGGCCCAATTCGCTGCGCATCGCCGTGGACCTGATGCTGGCGTCGCGCTTCCCCAGTTGCCTGGTCTGGGGCAGCGATATGATCACGCTCTACAACGACGCCTTCGTGCCCATCCTGGGAAACAAGCCGAACCCGCTGGGCCGTCCGTTCAATGAGGTATGGAGCGATATCTGGGGCGAAGTGGGCGAGCTGGTGTTTCGGGTCATGGAGGGGGAAGCGGTCTTTCTCGAGAACTTCCCGCTGGTTACCAGCCGCAACGGCACGCTCGAACAGGTCTATTTCACTTTTTCCGCAAGCCCGGTGCGCGATGAGAGCGGCCAGGTCGCCGGATTTCTCGACACCGTGCTTGAAACCACCAGCAGCGTCGAGTCCGAGCGGCAATGGCGCGAGCTGGCCGGATCCTTCGAGCGCCAGGTGCAGGAACGGACGGCCGACCACACCCGCTTGTGGGAGCTGTCCAGCGACCTGATGCTGGTGGTGCAGGAGGATCTGCGCCTGCGCACGTTCAACCCGGCCTGCCGGCAACTGCTGGGTTGGGATGACGACCTGCATGGCCGGTCACTGCTGGACATGCTGCACCCGGATGACCACCTCGTCGTCCGGCAGCTCCTCCAGGGCGCCCAGCCGAGCGGCGAGGGGCGCTTGCGGCATGTCGACGGGCATTACCGTCGGTTCAGCCTGGGCGCCATGCCCGGCTCGGACTTCACCACCTTGCTGGGCCACGATATCACCCAGGCCCGCGAACGAGAGGACGCCTTGCTCCAGGCCGAGGAGCTGTTGCGTCACGGTCAGAAAATGGAAGCGGTGGGTCAGTTGACCGCTGGCGTGGCCCACGACTTCAACAATCTGCTGACCGGTATCAGCACCAGCCTCGAATTGCTCGAGCGCCGCGTGGCCCAGGGGCGCGTGGACACTATCGACAAATACCTGGACGCCGCCCGCCAGGCCGCCGATCGCGCCGCCGAGCTGACCCGGCGCATGCTGGCATTCTCCCGTCGCCAGCCATTGTCACCGCGCCCGGCGGATCTCAACGACCTGCTGACGAATATCGAACCGATGATTCACCAGGCAATCGGTCCGGATATCGAGCTGCGCTGGCAGGTGGACCCGCGTCCCTGGTTGATCGAGGTGGATGTCAGCCAGATGGAAAACGCCCTGATCAATCTGTGTGCCAATGCGCGCGATGCCATGCGCCCCCGGGGCTGGGTGAAGATCAGCACCTGCTACGAACGGCATTACAGTGCGCTGCCCGGCGTCGACCTGCCACCGGGCGATTATTGCTGCCTGAGGGTGGAGGACAACGGCTGCGGCATGTCGCGGGAGGTGGCCGCCAGGGCCTTCGATCCCTTTTTCAGTACCCGGCCTGCAAGCGAGCGCAGTGGCCTTGGCCTGTCCATGGTGTATGGCTTCGTGCGCCAGTCCGGTGGCAGCGTTCGCATCGTTTCCGAAGAGAGCAAGGGCACCTGCATAGAGCTGCTCCTGCCGCGTTTCATCGGCTCCGACGTGCCCCTGCCACAACCGCAGCCAGAGCCCACGCAACCGCAGGCGCCCCTGAGCATGCCGGCCGGTCGGCTGCGGGTCCTGCTGATCGACGACGAGCCGGTATTGCGCATGGTCATTCGTGAATCCTTGCAGGACCAGGGGCTAGAAGTGCTGGAGGCAGGGGATGCCAGCAGTGGCCTGGCCCTGTATGAAAGCGCCGGATCCCTCGACCTGGTGATCACCGACATAGGCTTGCCCGGCGGGCTCAGCGGTATCGAGCTGGCCAAGGCGGTGCGTGCTCGCGCGCCCCGGCAGCGGATTCTGTTCATCACCGGTTTTACCCGTGAATCATTCAACACCAGCGGGCTGGACGAGCAGGGCATGGACCTGCTCGTCAAACCGTTCGACCTGAACGCGCTGCTGCGCAAGGTCGCCAGCATGCTTCAGCCAGTCCCGCCCTCGGTCGCCGACGTGCCAGCACGGCCGCGTTGACGGGCGGCTACCCGCTCCAATACCAGGTAGGTGACGCAGGCGACCAGCAGCGGCAGCAGGAAATACACGGCGCGGTAGCCGATCAGTGCCGCCAGCAGCGTGCCCTGGCTGTATTGACCTTGCAGCAGGGTGATGAACACACTTTCCAGCACGCCCAGCCCCGCCGGAATATGGGTGATCACCCCGGCGATGCTGCTGACCATCAGGGTCGCCAGCAAGGTCGGATAACCAGCCTTTTCCGGCAACAGGGTATGGATCACCAGGCCCATCAGGCACCAGTTGCCGGCACCCATCAGCGCTTGCAGCGCGGCCAGGCGCCAGGAGGGCAGGGTGATCTGCTGACCGCGTATGTTCCACTCCCGCCGTTTGGCGAAGCGGCACGCCAGCAGATAGCCGATGGCCGCGATCAGCATGGCAATGCCGATCACGCGCAAGCCGCTGCTGCCGATCTCCAGGCCAGCGGGAAGCTTGGGAAAGCCGAGGGTGAACAGGCAACCGGCGACCAGCAAATAGCCCAGCCAGTTGGTGACCAGGCCGAAACCAAGGATGCGGGTGATGGTCGGGGTGTCCAGTCCCAGGCGCGAGTACAGGCGAAAGCGCAGGGCAACGCCGCCTACCCAGGCGCTCAGGTTGAGGTTGAAGGCATAGCAGACGAACGCCAGGGGCAACACCTGGCGCGCCGGCAAGCGGTGACCGGTATAGCGGCGACCGAGCAGGTCGTAGCTGCTGAACAGGACGAAGCTGCACACTACGAAACCCAGGGCGATGAGTAGCACGGTTGGCCGGTAGGACGTCAACGCATGCCAGACTTCGCCCCAATCCTGGTTGCGCAGGAGCATGAACAGCAACACCGGGACCAGGATGAAGAACAGCACCGTCAGCGCCTGGCGCGCGCGTTTCCACAAGGTCTTTTTCAAGAGAGGCGCTCCTGCACGGTTTCAGCATCCTGGTACAGCGGCTTTACCCGCGGCTTGTGCGCCGGCAAGCCGGCGACCAGCGCCGGGAAGTAACGGGTGAAGTGGAACGTCAGGAAAATCAGCGGCGCGCGCCACCAGTAACCGCGCAGCACCCGTTGCAGGCTCACCGTCTTGCAGCGCTTGTTGCGCAGTTCGTCCAGGTGTTCGAACAGGCGCTGGTTGAAGGCTTCGTCACGGATCACCAGGTTGGCTTCAAGGTTCAGCGACAGGCTCAGTGGATCGAGATTGCTGGAGCCGACGGTGCTCCAGTGCCGGTCCACCAGGGCCACCTTGCCGTGCAGCGGTCGTTCGCAATATTCATGGATCTTCACCCCGTCGCGCAGCAGGTAGTTGTACAGCAGCCGCGAGCACAGGCGTACCCAGGGCATGTCCGGCATCCCTTGCAGGATCAGGGTCACGTCCACCCCGCGCCGCGCGGCATTGCGCAAGGCACGCAGCAGGCGGTAGCCGGGGAAGAAGTAGGCGTTGGCAATGATGATGCGCTCGTGGGCGCTGACAATGGCGCGCAGGTATTGCTGCTCGATGTCGGTGGGGTGCTCGTTGTTGTCGCGGATGATCAGGCGCATCTGCGCCTGTTCGCTGTCTGGCTCCAATACCGGCGCCCGGCGCCACCAGGCGCGGTTGCGCTGGCCGATGCGG
Source organism: Pseudomonas bharatica (assembly GCF_048586865.1). Lineage (NCBI taxonomy): Bacteria > Pseudomonadati > Pseudomonadota > Gammaproteobacteria > Pseudomonadales > Pseudomonadaceae > Pseudomonas > Pseudomonas bharatica. The sequence continues at coordinate 90,480 of NZ_JBMAWR010000019.1, forward strand.
GCGTGGCTGTCGAGCAGCTTGAGGGTTGCCTTGCGCAGGTCATCGACGATCGGGCCGCGTACCTGGACCGCGTAGTCCTGCTTGGCCAGGGGGCCGAAATCGCCGAGATGGTCGGCGCAGTAATTGATGCCGCCGATAAAGCCGAGCGAACCGTCGATCACCAGGATCTTGCGGTGCAGGCGGCGGAACAGGTTGGTTCGCACCCCCAGGCGCATCGGACTCGGGTCGAAGGCCTGCAGGTCCACACCGGCATCGAACAGCGCCTGGAGGTACTCGCGGCTCAGCTCGGCGGTACCGTAACCGTCCACCAATACCTGCACCCGCACCCCGCGCTGGGCGGCCTCGATCAGTACCTGCTGGAGTTCCAGGCCAACCTTGTCCTCGTAGATGATGAAGGTTTCCAGCAGCACTTCTTCGCGGGCCTGGCGGATGGCCTCGAACGCCGACGGGTAATATTCCTCGCCGTTGATCAGTAGCTGCACTTCGTTTTCCGCACGCCATTCGGTGCTCATAACAGGACCTCGACACAGAGTGGCAGGTGGTCGGACAGATGCGACCAGGGTTTACGCGACATCACCCGAGGCTCATGGGCCCGGGCATTGCGCAGGTAGATTCGGTCAAGACGCAGCAGTGGCCAGCGCGCCGGGAAGCTGCACGCTGGTGCGCCGTAGGCGCGGGTGAACACCTCGAACAGGCCGCGACTGGCGAGCAGGGCGTCGGCACGCTGGCGCCAGTCGTTGAAGTCGCCAGCGATCACCACCGGTGCGTGCTCGGGCAGGGTGTCGAGCAGGCCGCACAGCAAATGCAGTTGCTGGGTGCGCTGGCGCTCGTCGAGCCCCAGGTGCACGCAGATGGTGTGCAACCGGCGTTCGCCGGGCAGGGCCAGCACCGAATGCAGCAGGCCGCGTTGCTCGCTGCCATCGACACTGACATCGAAGTTGTGGTGTTCGAGGATGGGAAACTTCGACAGCAGGGCGTTACCGTGCTCGCCCTCGGGATACACCGCATTGCGACCGTAGGCGAACATCGGCCACAGGCTGTCGGCCAGGAACTCGTATTGCGGCAACGGCGACCAGCCCGGATGGCGCTGGGCATGACGGCTGTGGCTGCCGAGCACTTCCTGGAGAAATACCACGTCGGCGTGATGCGCACGTACCGCCTCGCGCAGCTCCGGCAGCACATAGCGACGATTCAGCGGGCTGAAGCCCTTGTGCACATTCACCGTCAGCACGCGCAAGGCGCTGACCGGTTCGACCTGGCTCAGCTCCAGGGGGCGTTGTGCCTGGGTCATGGCTGCCCTCCGTCGGCCGGGCATGCCGCAGCAGCGCAAGCTGCGGCGTTTTCCGGATGATGGCGCGGCAGCAGCAGCTCCACCTCGGTGCCCTGGCCCACCCGGCTGTGCAGGCTGACATGACCGTGGGACTGGCGACTGAAACCGTAGACCATGGACAGGCCGAGGCCGGAGCCCTGGCCGCTGCCCTTGGTCGAGAAGAAAGGATCGAATGCGCGTTCCAGGGTGCTTTGCGACATGCCGCAACCGTTGTCGGTGACGCTGATGCGGACGAAATCATTGCCATCGAAAGGATGGGCTTCGGGCAAGGGACGCAGCAGATGGAGATTGCTGACCTCGATGCGCACCTCGCCTCCATCGGGCAAGGCGTCGCGGGCATTGACCAGCAGGTTGTCCAGGGCTTCCTGCAATTGCCGGGCATCGGCCCTGGCCGGCCACAGTTCCTTATCGATGCGTAGCTTCAGGCGTACGCCCGGGCCGACCAGGTCGCTCAGGCGCTTGTGCTCCAGCAGAGCGGCCAGTTGCACCGGGCGGTCGTCCAGCGACTGGCGCCGGGAAAAGGCCAGCAGGCGATGGGTGGTGCTGGCGGCCTGTTGCACCGCGGTGAGGCCCATGTCCACCAGCCTGGGAACGTCCTCCGGGCGTTGCTGGTCGATGCGCTGGCGGATCAATTCCAGGCTGCCGCCGATGCCGGTGAGCAGGTTGTTGAAGTCATGGGCCACGCCGCCGGCCAGTTGGCCGATGGCCTCCATTTTCTGGTTCTGGTGCAGGCGTTGCTCTTCTTCGCGCAAATGGCGAACCCGCTCTTCGGTCCGACGCTGCAGGCTGGCCAGTTCCAGTCCTTGCTGGCAGCTGTAGTACTGGCGACGCCGGGCACGCAGGGAGGTGTGGGCGAGGTCCAGCAGGGCCTGGTCGGCAAAGGGGCAGGGCAGGATGAACAGATTGCCCAGGGCCAGGCGCAGATGCGCATTGCAAGCCATGGTTTGATCGCCGTCGCCGATCAGCACTACCGGCAGGTCCGACCATAATGGCTGGCTGCGCAGGTGGCATTCGAGCCGCGAGGATTCGGCATCTTCCAGGCATGTCCGGGCAATGATCGCAAGGCCTGCACCCTGGTCAAGCGCGTCGGCCAGCTCTTCGACATTGCCCATGGCCAGGGCAATGAGCCCGGCCTGTTCCAGCAGGTTCCGGGTGTGGTCGCTGATCGGCGGTGGCGCCAGGATCAGCGCACGCTCGCTGTTGGCTGACGAATGATTCACGGTCGATCTCCTTGGAAAGCGCCCCGGGCAGCGTTTCATCTGCAGCGGATGCACTCTCTCTGGACCGCGCCGTGAAAGCGCGGGTTCAAACCGATTGCGCGAAGGACGCCGGTAGCGTCAGAGGCCTTGCTGGACCAGGGGATCGTCGGGGTTCTGCTGCTCCAGTTGGGCCAGGAGGATCTGCACGTTCTGCAACTGGCCGCTTTCCTTCCAGTACTCGATCAGCAGTACCCGCGCCTTGCGATTGGCCGGCTGCCGGGCGAGCAGGGTTTCCAGCTGCTTTTGCGCCACCTGGAGCTGGTCGAGGCTGTGCAGGCTGACCGCCAGGGTATAGCGATAGTCGCTGTTGTCCGGCTCCAGCTCCACCGCCCTGGAAAATGCCAGCAGGGCGTATTCGTCCTGCTGATGACGCAGCAGCCATTGGCCCAGTTCATATTGCAGCAAGGCGGAATCAGGATAGCGCTGCAAGGCTTCGGCCAATACCGCACGAGAGCCTTCGCCCTGGCCCTGGCTGTCGAGCAGGCGTACCCGGGTGGCTATGGCCTCGAGGTTCTCCGGCTCCAGCTTCAGCGCCTGGTCCAGTGCGCTGGCGGCGGCGGGGAAGTCGCGCTCCTGCAGATAGAGGCGGGCCAGGTGCACCTGGTCCTGTACATCTTCGCTGCGCGTCTGCAGGGCCAGTTGGTACTGGTCGAGCACGTTCTGCAACGGTGCGAAGTACAGGCCGATGTCATCGGGGCTCAAGCCTGCCAGGGCGTCCACCGCAGCGAAGCGTACGCTGTCGTCCTCATCGTCGAGCAATGGGCCGAGGAGCAGGCTGCGCTGGTTGGCCGGGACCATGGCGGCGATGGCCTCGAGGGCGGCGCGACGTACCAGGGGATCGTCGTTACGCAGGTCCTGGCTGGCCAGTTTCAGGGCCTGGGGAGACGGATAGTTGGGCAGTTCTGCGTAGAGGCTGGCGCGGCGGATGGCCGACAGGTCGTCGCGCCCGAGTTGCTGGTACAGCACCCGGGCAGCTCCGGGCAGGCCATTATGCGCCTGGGCCAGGGCCTTGACGTAGGAGTGCTGGAGTGCCGGATTGGGTGCCGGAGGGTCCTTTTGCAGCGCCAGGCTGCCCAGGCCCGCCAGCAATAGCAGGGCGAGGCCGGCGAACAGGTAGATACGCGGTCGGGGCATGCGTGATCCGGACGGGGATTACGGAAAAGCGCCAAGCTTGGGTCAGACGAATGCTTGAGTCAATGCGTGGGATATGCCTTGGGCTGTGCAATGCTCCCATTGTCGAGAGCACTGCACGTCGAGAACACAGCGCAAAGCGCCGCGTTATCAATGACCGCGATGATGACGCTTATGCTTGTGCTTGCCGGAGTCGTGGCGATCGTCATCGGCCAGGTGATTGCCCAGCGCGCCGCCCGCAGCCCCGCCGAGGCCTGCACCGATGGTCGAGCCGGTGGAGCCGCCGACCTTGCCGCCCAGCACCGAGCCACCGGCCGAGCCAAGGCCACCGCCGATCGCGGCTTCGGTACGATTGCCTTTCTTCGCACCGACGGCGCTACCGGCAGCGCCACCCAGGCCGGCACCGATGGCCGCGCCGGTGCTGCCGCCGATCTGTTGTCCAACCACGTTGCCCAGCGCGCCGCCGAGGCCGCCGCCAATGGCGGTGGTGCCGTCACCGGCCAGCGCGGCCTGGGAGATCAGGAAACCTAGAGCAAGAGTAGGCAGTGTGAGACGCATGGCAGAAACCTCAGGGTCGTTGAAGCGATCGTGTGTCAGGGATATCAGTCGTCATCGCGGTAGCGGCGGTCGTCACGACGGTAGTCGTAACGGTCGTCATAGCGGCGGCGGTCGTCGTCGTGCCAGCGCCGCTGATCGCGGTCACCGCCGCGCCAGCCGTCGTCGCGGTCATGATGATGGTGATGGGCACAGCCGGCGGAAAGCAGGATCGCGGCAAGCAGGGAAAACTGGGTCAGGCGGGTCAACACGGTGATGTCCTCGAATCGACGCGATAGGGTCGATGGCAAGGTTATGACCGCATGTTTCGGGTTTGGTTTCCTCGATCACCGGTAAGCGACTGGCAGATATGAAAAAAGCGCCCCATGGAGGGCGCTTTCCGGAAGGTGGTGCGAGTGGCGGGACTCGAACCCGCAAGGCTTGCGCCGACAGATTTTAAGTCTGCTGTGTATACCAATTCCACCACACTCGCAGGTTGTCCGAGCTTCAAGAAGCTGCTCGAAGCAAGCGCGCTTTATAACTCATCGTTATATTCCAGTCAACGGGCAAGCCGCTTCAACGCGCCATATAGCGCTGCACCCAACGTCGTGGAATGAACAGCGAAGCCAAGCCGATCAGGGCCGCCAGCGCACTGCTGAACAGCAGCGCGGCGAATCCCAGCCGATGTTCCAGCCAGCCGCCAAGGACCGCGCCGAACAGCATGCCGCCCCATGGCACCAGTTGCATGCGCCAGCCGGCGCGACGATCGCCCATCAGCCAGCGGCCAAGACCTCGGCCGAAACGGGAAAGGGCGCCGGTGACGTAGGTCAGGCCGATGGGCAGGCCGTTCACTTCCTCCACGGCGGCATTGAGCATGCCCATGGCAAGGATCGCCGCCAGCAGCGCCAGGAGTTCCAGGTAGTCGCCACAAAAAGCTGCGCTCAGCAACAGCAGAGAGGTCAGGACCAGCAACGGCCAGGCGCGCTTGCGGCTGGAGCGGGCGATCATTACGCCCAGGGCATTGCCAAGGACGAAAGTGATTACCAGCAGGCCCAGGCGCAGCACCAGCCCGAAATGGCCTTCGCTGACAGCCACCGCCAGGCGTGTCGTGTTGCCGCTCATGAAGGAAACGAAGTCGCCGCTGGCCAGAAAGCCGATGGCATCGGTCATGCCGGCCAGCACCGAGAGACTGCCAACGAAGAACAGACCGACCTGGCCATGCCGCCGATACAGGCGCCGTGCCTTGAGGCTGCGCAGTGCCGCGGGATGTTCGGGGAGCATCCGGGCGGCCTAGCGCAATTCGATGCTGTTGGCCACGGCGCGCAGCTCGTTGATCGAGTCGGTCAGGCCGCTGACCCGTGCCCTGACTTCGACAGCATCGCCTGCATGCACCGAATGCTGTAGATAGACGGCGTGCCCGGCCAGGCCGCGAGCCAGTTGTTCCATGCCGTCGGCGGTGGTTTCCAGATCGTCGTGAATGCGTTGCATGCGTATGTTGATGACCAAGATCCCTTTCCTCAACCGCTCGTCTTGTCGATACCCGGGGGCGCGAACTATAGCAATTTGCCGGCACGTCGGCAGGCGCAGCGCCTACAATCGCGCTATACCTTGATCCAGCGCAATGGTTGCGGGGCATATTTATGGGTTGCGGCGGCCTATTACTGCAAAAAGGGGAACTCCGCTGCTGCAGCAGGCGTCTTTTCAGGTCGTCCTCAGCGTATGCTGTAGTTATCGTCCAACCCTAGCCAGCGGACCCCGAAATGGATCCATCCGAACGCGTCGACCTGCATAGCATGAATGCCGGCCTGTACGAGCAACTTGTACAGACGGTGGTCGACTACGCCATCTATATGCTGGACCTCAATGGTTGCATCATTTCCTGGAACGCCGGTGCCGAGCGCATCAAGGGGTACCGGGCCGAGGAAGTGATCGGACGGCATTTCTCGCTGTTCTTCAGCGAGCAGGATTGTTCCGACGGGCGTCCCGCTTCTCTCGTCAGCCAGGCCCTGAGCAAGGGCCGCGCCCAGGACGAGGGTTGGCGCGTGCGCAAGGATGGCACGCGTTTCTGGGCCCTGGTGGTGCTGGATGTGGTGCGCTCGCGGGAGGGCGAGATAATTGGTCTGGCGAAGATCACCCGCGACATCACTGACCGGCGCGAGGCCGCGCTGCAACTGGATGCCATGCGCGCCCAACTGTTCCAGTCGCAAAAGCTCGAGGCCCTTGGCCAGTTGACCGGGGGCATGGCCCACGACTTCAACAACCTGCTGACCATCATCCTCAACTCGGCCAGGCTGGCGCTCAACAGCTCCGATCCGCAACGTACCCGGCGCATGCTCGAGCATATTCTCGATGCCGGCCAGCGCGGCAGCCAGATGACCCAGCAATTGCTCAGCTTTGCCCGGCGCAAGGAGCTCAACGTGGTACGGGTCGATCTTGCCGAGGTGATCGAGTCCATCCACGCACTGCTGCACCAGGCCTTGCCGAAGAATATCGAACTGCATGTGCTGTGCGACGAGGACCTGGCCCCGGTCGAAGTGGACGCCGGGCAGTTGCAGATGGTGTTGCTCAATCTGGTGCTCAACGCCCGCGACGCGATGGAGGCGGGCGGGGAGATCCGCATCGTTGCCGGCAATCGCCGGTTGCAGGGCGAGCGTGATGGCCTGGTAGGTGATTTCGCTGCGATCAGCGTCATCGATACCGGCACCGGTATCGACGCCGAGGTGCTGCCGCGGATTTTCGAGCCGTTCTTCACCACCAAGGGTTTCGGCAAGGGCACTGGCCTGGGCCTGAGCCAGGTATACGGTTTTGCAAGGCAAAGCAATGGCGGGATCTGGGTCGACAGCGAGCCGGGCAAAGGCACCTGCATGACCCTGTGCATCCCGCTGCCGGCCAACGGGGAGGAACAACCAAGGTGGAACAGCTCAAGCGTCTAGTGACCGGGATCCAGGGGCTCGACGACCTGCTCAAGGGCGGTCTTGTCGTTGGCGCCGCCTACATCGTCCAGGGCCGTCCCGGCTCGGGCAAGACGGTGCTGGCCAATCAATTGGCGTTCAATCATGTGCAGCGCGGCGGCCGGGTGCTAGTGGCGACCCTGCTCAGCGAATCCCATGAGCGACTGTTCCAGTACCTGTCGACCCTGTCGTTTTTCGACCCGGCGAAGATCGGCGAACAGATCCAGTATCTCAGTGCCTTCGATACCCTAGAGCAGGACGGCCTGGAAGCGGTGGTGCGCCTGTTGCGCGGGGAGATCGCCCGCCACGGTGCCTCGCTGTTGATCATCGACGGTCTGCTCAACGCCCGCTCGCGGGCGCAGACCGCGCTCGACGCCAAGAAATTCATTTCCGAACTGCAGGCCCATGCCGCCTTCGCCGGCTGTACCTTGTTGCTGCTGACCAGTGTCCATTTCGAGGAGGACTGCCCCGAACACACCATGGTCGACGGTGTGATCGAACTGGGCGAGGACCTGCACGGCGCCCGGGCGGTACGGCGTATCCAGTTGCGCAAGACCCGCGGCAGCGCGGCGCTGTCCGGCCTGCACGAATGCGAAATAACCGACGATGGCCTGCAGGTCTACCCGCGTCTCGAGGCCCTGTACGGGCACCCCTCGGGGGCGGGCAGCGAGACCTTCGTCCGTGTCGGCACCGGCGCACCTTCCCTCGACGATCTGCTCAAGGGTGGGCTGGCGCAGGGTTCCGTGACCCTGGTGATGGGGCCTTCGGGCAGTGGCAAGACCTCCCTGGGCCTGAGTTTCCTGGGCGCAGCCACACCCGACGCGCCCGGGCTGCATTTCGGTTTCTATGAGCCGGCCACTCGCCTGCGCATGAAGGCTGCCAGCCTGGGGCTCGACTTCGCGGCTATGGAACGCGAAGGCGCACTGCAGATTGCCTGGCAACCCACCACCGAAGGGTTGCTCGACGATGTCGGCGCGCGCTTGCTGCGGCAGGTGGCAACCCATGGAAGCAAGCGCGTGCTCATCGACAACCTTGGTGGGTTCACCCGGCTGGCCACCCGTCCGGAACGCCTCAATGGGTTCTTTCGTGCGCTGATGGGTGAGCTGCGTGCCCGCGACGTGACGGTGCTGGCGACCTGGGAGATGCGCGACCTGTTCGGTTCGGAAATCATCGCCCCGGCACCGGAGCTGTCGAGCGTCGTCGACAATTTGCTGCTGATGCGCTTCGTCGAGCTGAATTCGCAGCTCAAGCGTGTGCTGTCGATCCTCAAGGTGCGTGACAGCCTTTACGACCCGGCGTTGCTGGAGGTCCGCTTCGGCGAAGACGGGATGCAATTGCACAAGGCATTCAACGAGGCTGCCGCGGTGTTGTCGGGTACTGCCCAGCCACTGGAGCGGTCCTGAGGGCCGCAGTGTGACGATATGAGCACAGTCCTGGTGGTCGATGACGAATACGTGATCTGCGATATCCTCGAGTTTATCCTTGAGGAGGCGGGGTATCAGGTGAAGAAAGCCAGCAACGGGCTGGGCGCGCTGAAGATCCTGAAGCCGGACCAACACGAGAACGCAGAGGAGCGACAGGAGAAAATTCGGGTCGAACTGCTGATCACCGACTATATGATGCCGTTGATGAATGGCGAGGAGCTCGCCAGGAAGCTTCGCGTCGACCCCCAGTTCAATACGCTGCCGATCATTCTCATGAGTGGCGCGCAAGCCAGCGTCGGCCGGGAAAATCCCGGGCTGTTCGATGCTGTGCTGGACAAGCCTTTCGATCCCGAACAACTGGTTGCCATGGTCCGGCAGGTATTACCACCGGCCGAGAGCTAGACCCGGCAATCTGCTTGTGTCCGGCAAGGGACAGGCGCATCCGTGCGACTGCAATCAGGCCGAAGCCTTAGTGACTGCCTTCTCCTTTCTCCGGCGCAGGGCTGCCGGCCTGAATGCGTTTGTAGATCTCTTCGCGGTGCACCTGGACATCTTTCGGTGCATCGATGCCAATCCTCACTTGCATCCCTTTGACGCCCAGAATTGTGACTTTGATGTCATCGTCGATGACGATGCTTTCGCCGACTTTGCGGGTGAGTATCAGCATGTATTTCTCCTTGGTAACTTGAAATGCCTCGCGGGCGAGTACCCCACCGAGGATGGGGGCGCCGGAAGCGCTTCCCTCTTTCCCTTCATTAAAGACGCATTCGTTGAAAATTAATTCCCCGAGCAAAATATTTGCTGGTGCCTTTTTCTGGATTGGGAGTCGACGGACAGGTGGGAACTTCGCCTGGCGAGATTCGCACCTCGCAAGCATAGGGGGCTTGAACGAATATGGGAAATTTCTCTTGTGAAAAGAGAAACTTTCGATAATTAACGCTTTTTTTGTGAGGTTTTAGTTTGGTTAATAAATGAGTTTCATTCCGGGCTGTAGCTCCGGACTGTGACCTGGCGGATTCACCTGGCGCTATTGGCCGAGCAGCGCCACGCCCTTGATCTGCGCCCAGAGTTTCTGGCCAGGTTGCAGGCCGAGCTGGTCGCAGGAATAGCGCGTGACCCGGGCCAGCAGCGGATGCCCGTCTGCGTCGAGGCTGACCAGCATCTGCGCCGGGCTGCCCTGGTCGGAGAGGGCGCGCAGGGTCACCGGCAGGCGGTTGATGATGCTCGAACGTGGGTCCTCCGCCAGACTGAGGCTGATGTCCCGGGCCTGGATCCTGATACGCAGGGCCGAGCCGTGCGCCAGGGGCGCGTGGGGAATGCGCAGTTTCAACGTGCTGTCCGGCAGATGGACGTCCAGGAGCTGGTAGACCTCGTCGTAGGCGCCGGTCCGGCCTTCGAGCACCACCCCGGCGTCTTCATCGCGGGCCAGGGGCAGGTCGAGGCGGGCGAGGGTCTGGTTGAGCGGGCCGCTGGACAGGACCGTGCCCTGTTCCAGCAGCACCAGGTGATCGGCCAGGCGCGCGACTTCCTCCTGGGCATGGCTGACGTATATCAGCGGGATCCGCAGCTCGTCGCGCAGACGCTCAAGATACGGCAGGATCTCGCGCTTGCGCGGCCCATCCAGGGCCGCCAGGGGCTCGTCCATCAGCAACAGGCTCGGGCTGGTCAGCAGTGCCCGGGCGATACCGACGCGCTGGCGTTCGCCGCCGGACAGGGTGGTGGGCTTGCGTTGCAGAAGGTGACCGATGCCCAGCAGTTCGCAGGCCTGTTCGAGGTGGATCCGGCGCAGTGCTGGATCGATGCGCTTGTAGCCAAACGCCAGGTTGTCGCGCACCGTGAGGTGACTGAACAGGCTGGCTTCCTGGAACACATAGCCGATCGGACGTTGGTGGGGCGGAACGAAGATGCCCCGGGCCGAGTCCTGCCAGACCGTGCCGGCGACCTCGATGCGCGCATCCGCGGCCCGTTCCAGGCCCGCCAGGCAGCGCAGGCAGGTGGTCTTGCCCGAGCCGGAGGCGCCGAACAGCGCAGTGACGCCCTGGCCGGGCAGGTCGAGGTCGACATCCAGGGTGAAATCACCGCGGGCTACCTTGAGGCGGGCGTGGATCTGCGCGTTCATGTTGCACCCCAGGCCGGTTTGCCGCGGCGACTGCCATACAGGGCCAGCAGCACCAGGAACGAGAACACCAGCATCGCCCCGGCCAGCCAGTGCGCCTGGGCGTATTCCATGGCCTCGACGTGGTCGAAGATCTGCACCGAGACGACCCGGGTCTTGTCGGGGATATTGCCGCCGATCATCAGCACCACACCAAACTCGCCAACCGTATGGGCGAAACCGAGGATGCTGGCGGTGACGAAACCGGGCCGGGCTAGCGGCAACACCACACTGAAAAAGGTATCCCGCGGGCTGGCGCGCAGCGTCGCGGCCACTTCCAGCGGACGATCGCCGATGGCGGCAAAGGCGTTCTGCAATGGTTGCACCACGAAAGGCATGGAGTAGATCACCGAGCCGATCACCAGGCCGCTGAAGCTGAACACCACGGTGCCAAGCCCCAGGGCCTCGGTGGTCTTGCCAATGAAACCGTGGGGGCCGAGAGCGAGGAGCAGGTAGAAACCGATCACCGTGGGTGGCAGCACCAGGGGCAGGGCCACCAGCGCACCGACCGGCCCGCGCCACCACGAGCGGGTGCGGGCCAGCCACCAGGCGATGGGGGTGCCAAGGAGCAGCAGGAGCAGGGTGGTCAGCGACGCCAGCTTGAGGGTCAGCCAGATAGCGCCGAAGTCGCTGGCATCGAGCGGCATCAGAGTTGGTAACCGTAGGACTTGATCACGGCGGCAGCCTTCGGACCTTTCAGGTAATCGACCAGTGCCCTGGCGGCTGGGTTGGCCTTGCCTTTTTCGAGGATCACCGCGTCCTGGCGGATCGGGTCGTGAAGCTCGGCCGGCACGATCCACGCGGAGCCGCTGCCGAGCTTGCCGTCCTGGTAGATCTGCGACAGGGCGACGAAGCCCAGCTCGGCATTGCCGGTGGAGACGAACTGGAAGGCCTGGGTAATGTTCTGGCCTTCGACGATCTTGCCCCGGGTGGCTTCGGTCAGCTTGAGCTTGTCCAGCACCTGGGTGGCGGCGAGGCCGTAGGGAGCGGCCTTCGGATTGGCGATGGACAGGTGCTGGAACCGGTTGGCCTTGAGTACCTCGCCCTTGTCGTCGACATAGCCGGGCGTGGCCGACCACAGGGCCAGGGTGCCCACGGCGTAGGTGAAGCGCGAGCCCTTGACGGTGGCGCCTTCGCTTTCGAGCCTGGCCGGAGTGGTGTCGTCGGCGGCGAGGAACACTTCGAACGGTGCGCCGTTCTTGATCTGCGCATAGAACTGGCCGGTGGCGCCGAAGGCGGCGACCAGCGTGTGACCGGTGTCCTTTTCGAAGTCCTTGGCGATGGCCTGGATCGGTGCGGTGAAGTTGGCCGCGACGGCGACCTGGACCTCATCGGCCCACGCATGGTTGAAGGCGAGCAGGGTGAACAGGCCGGCCAGGGCCAGGCGAGGGGTGTGGCTGCGCATGAAACGACTCCGGGGTTGAGTAAAGGCCAATCGCTATATACCTAAATATATAGCGATGTCCTTGCCAACGGGAAGACCTGTTTCAACGGCCAAGAATGGTGAGTGCTTGTTCGGCGAGCGTGCGGGTGAGTTCTGCAGCAGGTCGTTCGATGCCGAGGCGCAATGCCTGGCCGGACCACAGGTTGCTGAAATCGCTGTTGCCCGCTGGCTCGCTTAGCGCCCGGATCGGCATCAAGGCGCCACCGGCCAGGGGGAAGGCCGGGGCCAGCTCACTCATCGGGCCCAGTTCACGCATGATGCGGTTGCAGATACCCCGGGCCGGGCGTCCGGTAAACAGGTTGGTCAGCGCTGTGTCGCTTTCCCGTGCGGTATGCAGGGCCCTGCGGTGCATGGCGGAAACCTTGGCCTCCGGACAGAACAGATAGGCGGTGCCCAGTTGCACCGCTGCCGCACCGAGCACGAAGGCTGCGGCGATGCCCCGGGCGTCGCCGATGCCGCCGGCGGCAATCACCGGCACGCGCACCGCGTCGGCGATCTGCGGGACCAGCGCCAGGGTACCGACCTGGCTGTTCAGGTCTTCGCTGAGAAACATCCCGCGATGGCCGCCGGCTTCGTAGCCCATGGCGATGATCGCGTCGCAGCCTTGCTGCTCCAGCCACAAGGCTTCGCTGACCGTGGTGGCGCTGGACAGCACCCGGGCCCCGGTCGCCTTGACCCGGGCCAGCAGGCGCGGCTGCGGCAGGCCGAAATGGAAACTGACCACCTCGGGCTTGTGTTCCTCCACCAGCGCGCAGGCACTGTCGTCGAACGGCGCGCGGCTGGACACCGGTGTCGGCGCCTCGAAGTCGGCACCGACTTCCTCGTAGTAGGGTCTGAGCGCTGCTTTCCAGCGCGCTATGCGCGCCGGATCGTCGGGCGGTGGGGTGTGGCAGAAGAAGTTCAGGTTGAGCGGGCCACGGCTGGCCTGGCGGAAGGCTTGCAGTTCCTGGCGGATCTGCTCGGGGCCGAGCATGGCGCAAGGCAGGGAGCCCAGGCCGCCGGCCTCGCTCACGGCGATCGCCATGGCCGAGCCGGTGGCACCGGCCATCGGTGCCTGGAGAATCGGCAGATCAATTGCCAACAGATCGAGGATGCGTGAATCCGGCCAGCGGCTCATTACCCGTGAACTCCTCTATGACGGCCAGCGACCTCAGAGTGCCTTGCTGACCTGGATATCGGTGATTTTGTCGGCGTCGTCGCCGTGGATCTTGCGCAGCGCTTGCTGTGCCTGTTCCAGCGAATTGTCTGCCAGGACGGCGAAATCCCAGCGGCGTTCGCCGTCGAGCTTGTACTTGATGACGTATTTGATGTTGGTGCTCATGGGGCTTTTATCTCAACTGCGACGATGAACGACGGATGATCTTGATCTTGTGGGTGAAGGCCGGCTTGCGGGTCACCGAGATCGGCCGTTGGGTCACGGTATCGATGGTGATGTTCCAGAAACCGGTACTTGGCACGGTGATTTTGGCCGGGAAGCGGTCGAATGCGCCGCCATGGTAGGTATGGCGCCCGCCATTCTTGAAACTGCGGAAATTGGCGTCGTTCATCAGGCGGATATTGCAGCGCTGGGAGCACTCGATAACGACGATATCGTCTTCGTTCAGATGCTCGCGCTGGTGTACGAATTTCATGTAGCGGCTCCGCAAGGGATATTTCGGCAAAGCGGCACGATAACAGAAGCACGGGAGGGGAATGTAGGACTCGTCACATTCCTTACGATAAATCTGACATTCAAGGGAGCAAATTGGCCTAATAGCGGTCTGAGTTTTTTTATATGCAGGAGCGGTTCTCGATGAAATGGTTTGTATCTGCCTTGGCACTGACGCTGACCGGTTGTGCCAGTGTGGCCGAGCTGGAACAGAGCCCTGAAACCCTCGACGTGATTTCCGGCAAATCGCCCGAGCAGTACCTGACCTGCGTGCAGGAACACTTGAAGGACAGCCGTGACCCCTTGCAGGTGACTCGAGGCGAGAAGAATTCGATCCGGGTAATCGTCCCGCAGAAGCTGTCCGACGCCCCTGCCGCAGTGATGAACATCAATGAACGCTCCAATGGCAGCGCCATCAAGCTGCACGAACGCCTGAACAACTTCCCGCTGCGGCTTTCCGACGTCAACAACGCCGCCACCCGGTGCATTTCGGGCTGATACCAGCGTTCTAGAGAACATCGCAAAAACCCTGTGGGAGCGGGTTTATCGGAGCGCCGAACCGCCGCGATTACGATGGTGGGTTCACTAACGTCATCGCGGGTAAACCCGCTCCCACACGATCCCTGCAACTCCAAGAGTTATGTTTTGTTCTTTGAGCGCGGGTGAACCCAGACTGGGTTTTTGTGCAGTCCTTGAAATCTCCTCTCGTTAATCGATTCACCGATCCAAATGCCCCTTTCTGGTGCTTTCCGGCGTTGTAGTGGCTGAACAATAGCCCTACTATCCATAGGCTTATATTTTTTGAGTCTAAGCATATAACCAGAAGAAAAAGGGAATGCCGTGATGATCACAGTGGATCGAATCCTGATCAGTAGCCTGTTGTTGTTTTCTCTGCCGGCCGCTCATGCCGACCCGGGCCAGAAGATCCTTGCCCAAGGAGGGGCCAATCCCGCCGCCATGGCCTGCCAGGGTTGCCATGGTCCGGATGGCCTGGGCCTGGCCGCCGCTGGTTTTCCGCGACTTGCCGGCCTCCCGGCGGGCTACGTCAGCAAGCAGTTGCGCGATTTCCGCGACGGTACGCGCAGGAATCCGATCATGGAGCCGCTGGCCAAGGCCTTGGACGACGATGAAATCGCCGCCGTGAGCCAGACCCTGGCGGCCATGCCAGCCCCCGTGGCGCCCGGCAGCCGGCGCCAGCAGATGGCCAGCGACCCGACCGAACAACTGGCCCTGTACGGCGACTGGAGCCGGCAGATCCCCGGTTGCGTGCAATGCCATGGCCCGGGTGGCGTTGGCGTCGGCGAGCACTTCCCGCCACTGGCCCGGCAGCCGGCCACCTACCTGGTCGCGCAGCTCAACGCCTGGCGTGACGGCAGCCGTCACAACGATCCGAATCAATTGATGGTGGGCGTGGCCAAGGCCATGACCGATGACGAGGTCAAGGCGATCGCCGAGTACTTCGCCGCCGGGCAGGAGGCCAGGCCATGAAAGCAATCGTTTGTACCGCATTGGCCTGCGCGCTGGGTTCGGCTCATGCCGCACAGGTGGCCATGGAAGACCAATCGCAACTGAAGGTGCCGCCGGCCAGCCAGGCTCCGGTCTTCGTGCCACCGGCGCAAAGCGAACTGCCTGACAACGCGTTCGGGAAGATGGTCAGGGATGGCTATGCGCTGTTTGTCGATACCCAACGCCTGGCGCCAGCCTATGTCGGCAACGGCATGAAGTGCAGCAATTGCCACCTCGACCAGGGCCGCATGGCGCATTCCGCGCCGCTGTGGGGCGCTTATCCGATGTATCCGGCCTACCGCAAGAAGAACGACAAGGTCAACACCTACGCCGAGCGCATCCAGGGCTGTTTCCAGTTCAGCATGAACGGCAAGGCACCTGCTGCTGACAGCCATGAGATTACCGCCTTGTCGGTGTATTCCTACTGGCTGGCCAGCAAGGCCCAGGTCGGCGTCGAGCCGCCGGGTCGCGGCTATCCCGATGTCGCCCAGCCTGCGGGTGGCTACGACATCGCCCGTGGCAAGCAGGTCTACCAGCAGCAATGCGCGCTTTGCCATGGTGCTGATGGCGAGGGACAAAAGGTCGCCGATGATTACGTCATGCCACCGCTGTGGGGCAAGGATTCCTACAACTGGGGCGCGGGCATGCACCGGATCAACACGGCGGCGTCCTTCATCAAGTACAACATGCCCCTGGGCAAGCCCGGCAGCCTCAGCGACCAGCAGGCGTGGGACGTCGCAGCCTATATCAACAAGCACGAGCGGCCGCAGGATCCCAGGCTGGTGGAGGGCTCGGTGGAGAAAACCCGGCTGAAGTTCCACGCCAACGACGGAGTCAACCTGTACGGTCAGACCGTGGAGGGTGTGCTTGTCGGACAGGGCACGGGCAAGTAGTCGATCAGCCTGAAAATCGATAGTCAGGGCGCCGTTTTCCACGCAGGAAATGGCGCCTTTTTGTCGCTGGAATACTGGCGCATGGCCAATAATTTCAAGCCGTGGGAACTATCTCCCCATGGATTTCTCTATGATGGCAGCGGGCGCGGTCGGGCGGGGCATTGTAAGCTTGATGCCGCCTGATTAGACTGCGCCGAATTTCGTACGCACAGCCCTTCGTTAAGGACTTTTATGATCAAGAAATGCTTGTTCCCGGCAGCCGGCTACGGCACTCGCTTCCTGCCCGCAACCAAAGCCATGCCCAAGGAAATGCTGCCGGTGGTCAACAAGCCACTGATCCAGTACGGCGTCGAAGAAGCCCTCGAGGCCGGCCTGACCGAAATCTCCATTGTCACCGGTCGCGGCAAGCGTGCCCTGGAAGACCACTTCGACATCAGCTACGAGCTGGAAACCCAGATCAAGGGTACCGACAAGGAAAAATACCTGGTCGGCATCCGTCGCCTGCTGGACGAGTGCTCTTTCTCCTACACCCGTCAGACCGAGATGAAGGGCCTGGGTCACGCCATCCTCACCGGCCGTCCGCTGATCGGTGACGAGCCATTCGCCGTGGTCCTGGCCGACGACCTGTGCGTCAACCTCGACGACGACGGCGTGCTGACCCAGATGGTCAAGCTGTACAAGCAGTTCCGCTGCTCGATCGTCGCCATCCAGGAAGTCGACCCGCAGGAAACCAACAAGTACGGCGTCATCGCCGGCGAAATGATCCGTGACGATATCTACCGCGTCCACAGCATGGTCGAGAAACCGAAGCCGGAAGATGCGCCTTCGAACCTCGCCATCATCGGTCGCTACATCCTGACCCCGGATATCTTCGACCTGATCGAGCAGACCGAGCCGGGCAAGGGTGGTGAAATCCAGATCACCGACGCCCTGATGAAGCAGGCCCAGAACGGCTGCGTCATGGCCTACAAGTTCAAGGGCAAGCGTTTCGACTGCGGTGGCGCCGAAGGCTACATCGAGGCGACCAACTTCTGCTTCGAGAACTTCTACAAGACCGGCAAGGCCTACTGAGTTCCGACCGCTACCGACAAAACGCCCGGTCTTCGTATCGGGCGTTTTGTTTTCTGGTTCACGCACGCAGGATGCGCGGCTTGCGGGTTGCCTGCGCGATGCAGCAGACCCAGCGGTGATTGCGACGATAAGGCGCGCGAATGAAGTTGATGTCGGCCAGCAGGCGCATGCCGCGTTTTTTCAGGGCTTCGGTCAGTTGTACGAGTGTCTCTGCTTCGATGGTCATCGCTATACCTCGTCAGATTACTGCGTTCACAAGAGTTGACTGAGCCGACTCCGCACGGATTCATTTTTTTGACTTGGACGACAGCTTTTCATTCGTCAGTGTTCCAGGCCCTTTTGTTTATGGCGATAACAGGCGCTATGCTGGCGCACTGCCGAGGAGAGAGTTATGGCCTACGATTTTGATCTGTTTGTGATTGGTGCCGGTTCCGGCGGTGTGCGTGCCTCGCGATTCGCCGCAGGCTTCGGCGCCCGGGTGGCGGTGGCGGAGAGTCGCTACCTGGGTGGCACCTGTGTCAACGTCGGCTGTGTGCCGAAGAAGTTACTGGTATACGGCGCGCACTACTCCGATGAGTTCGAGCAGGCCTCCGGTTTCGGCTGGTCGCTGGAAGATGCGCAGTTCGACTGGGCACAACTGATCGCCAACAAGAACCGCGAGATCCAGCGCCTCAACGGTATCTATCGCAACCTTCTGATCAACAGTGGCGTGACCTTGCTGGAAGGCCATGCACGGATTACCGCGCCCCATGAAGTGGAAGTCGAGGGCAAGCGCTACTCGACCAGGCACATCCTGATCGCCACCGGCGGCTGGCCGCAGATTCCTGACATTCCCGGACGCGAGCTGGCCATCAGCTCCAACGAAGCCTTCTACCTCAAGGATCTCCCCAGGCGCGTGCTGGTCGTCGGCGGCGGCTACATTGCGGTCGAATTCGCCGGCATCTTCCACGGGCTGGGCGCCGATACCACCTTGCTCTATCGCGGCGACCTGTTCCTGCGAGGTTTCGACGGCTCGGTACGGACCCATCTGAAGGAAGAGCTAGAGAAGCGCGGTCTGGATCTTCAGTTCAACGCCGACATCGCACGCATCGACCGGCAGGACGACGGCAGCCTCAAGGCGACCCTGGTGGACGGTCGCGAACTGGTCGTCGACTGCGTGTTCTATGCCACCGGGCGCCGGCCGATGCTGGACAACCTGGGCCTGGAGAACACCGAGGTACAACTGGACGAGCGCGGTTTCGTCCGGGTCGACGACAAGTTCCAGACAGACGAATCCTCCATCCTCGCCATCGGCGATGTGATCGGTCGTGTGCAACTGACCCCGGTGGCCCTGGCCGAAGGCATGGCGGTGGCGCGGCGGCTGTTCAAACCGGAGGAATACCGCCCGGTGGACTACGCCAATATCCCCACAGCGGTGTTCAGCCAGCCATCGATCGGGACGGTCGGCCTGACTGAGGAGCAGGCATTGCAGGCGGGGCACTCGCTGAAGATCTTCGAAAGCCGTTTCCGCCCGATGAAGCTGACCCTTACCGATGTCCAGGAAAAGACCCTGATGAAGCTGGTGGTCGACGCCGACAGCGACCGCGTGCTCGGCTGCCATATGGTCGGCCCGGAGGCGGGCGAAATCATCCAGGGCCTGGGCATCGCACTGAAGGCGGGCGCGACCAAGCAGCAGTTCGACGACACCATCGGCGTGCATCCGACGGCGGCGGAAGAGTTCGTCACCATGCGCACCGTGACCCGCTGACCCTTTTGCAACGACGCGGACCCTGTGGGAGCGGGTTCACCCGCGATTACGATGGTGAATTCACTAAAGTAATCGCGGGTGAACCCGCTCCCACAGGGTCCGCGTCGCTTTCTGTCTCTTCTATTAATACCCACCGGTTATAGCCAAAACCAATCACCAACATCATTTTTGCCAATGAGCATTGATCGGCTCTATTGGCTAGGATTTCTCCATCAAGTTTTTCCAACCCTGAAGGAGCGATACCGATGCCAATCATCAACAGCCAGGTCAAACCGTTCACCGCAACCGCTTACCACAACGGCAACTTCGTTCAGGTTTCCGACGCCGATCTGAAAGGCAAGTGGTCCGTAGTGTTCTTCTACCCAGCCGACTTCACCTTCGTGTGCCCGACCGAGCTGGGCGACCTGGCCGACAACTACGCCGAGTTCCAGAAGCTGGGCGTGGAAATCTACGGTGTGTCCACCGACACCCACTTCACCCATAAAGCCTGGCATGACACTTCCGAAACCATCGGCAAGATCCAGTACCCGCTGATCGGTGACCCGACCCACCTCATCTCGCGCAACTTCGACGTGCTGATCGAAGAAGCCGGCCTGGCGGACCGCGGTACCTTCGTGATCAACCCGGAAGGCCAGATCAAGATCGTCGAACTGAACGACGGCGGTGTCGGCCGCGACGCCAGCGAGCTGCTGCGCAAGGTCAAGGCTGCCCAGTACGTTGCTGCCCACCCAGGCGAAGTCTGCCCGGCCAAGTGGAAAGAAGGCGAAGCCACCCTGGCCCCATCGCTGGACCTGGTCGGCAAGATCTAAGCCGGTCATGACGAAGTCGAGGGCGGTCATCCGCACCTGATTGCAGTACCCGCCCCGCACAAACGCCCGGGCGCTTTCGCCCGGGCGTTTGCATTTACACCGATTGAAAAAAAGGAATCGCCCGTATGTTGGACGCCACGCTTAAAACTCAGTTGAAAGCCTACCTGGAGCGGGTCACCCAGCCGATCGAGATCGTCGCTTCCCTCGATGACGGCGCGAAGTCCCGCGAACTCCACGACCTGCTGCGCGAAATCGCCAGCCTGTCGAGCCTCATTACCCTGCGCGAGGACGGCACTGACGCCCGCGTCCCGTCGTTCTCGCTCAATCGCCCCAATGGTGAAATCAGCCTGCGCTTCGCCGGCATTCCCATGGGCCACGAATTCACCTCCCTGGTCCTGGCCCTGCTGCAGGTCGGCGGGCACCCGTCCAAGGCCAGCGCCGAGCTGATCGAACAGATCGCCGGGCTGGAAGGGGAGTTCAACTTCGAAACCTACTTCTCGCTGTCCTGCCAGAACTGCCCGGACGTGGTCCAGGCGCTGAACCTGATGGCGGTGCTCAACCCCAACGTGCGCCACGTCGCCATCGACGGTGCGCTGTTCCAGGCCGAAGTGGAATCGCGCCAGGTGATGGCGGTGCCGAGCGTGTACCTCAACGGTGAAGTCTTCGGCCAGGGCCGCATGGGCCTGGAAGAAATCGTCGCCAAGCTGGACACCGGCTCCAGCGCCCGCCAGGCGGACAAACTGAACGCCAAGGACGCCTTCGACGTGCTGGTGATCGGTGGTGGTCCCGCAGGTGCGGCGGCGGCGATCTATGCTGCGCGCAAGGGCATCCGCACCGGTGTCGCGGCCGAGCGTTTCGGCGGCCAGGTGCTGGACACCATGGCCATCGAGAACTTCATCTCGGTGCAGGAAACCGAAGGCCCGAAACTGGCCACGGCGCTGGAGGAACACGTCAAGCAGTATGACGTCGATATCATGAACCTGCAGCGTGCCGACGCCCTGGTGCCCGCCACCGACGGCGGCCTGCATCAGGTGCGGATGAACAGCGGCGCGACCCTCAAGGCGAAAACCGTGATCCTCGCCACCGGTGCCCGCTGGCGCGAAATGAACGTACCGGGCGAGAAGGAATACCGCAGCCGCGGTGTGGCCTACTGCCCGCACTGCGACGGCCCGCTGTTCAAGGGCAAGCGCGTGGCGGTGATCGGCGGGGGCAACTCCGGCGTGGAAGCGGCCATCGACCTGGCCGGTATCGTTGCCCAGGTGACCCTGATCGAGTTCGACAGCCAACTGCGGGCCGATGCCGTGCTGCAACGCAAGCTGCACAGCCTGCCCAACGTCAAGGTCATCACCAGCGCCCTGACCACCGAGGTGCTGGGTGACGGGCAGAAGGTCAACGGCCTGCGCTACAAGGACCGCACCAGCGATGCCGAGCATGAGCTGGCGCTGGAAGGGATCTTCGTGCAGATCGGCCTGCTGCCGAATACCGACTGGCTGAAAGGCAGTGTCGAGCTGACCCCGCGTGGCGAGATCATCGTCGATGCCAAGGGCCAGACCAACATCCCGGGTGTGTTCGCCGCGGGTGACGTGACGACCGTGCCGTACAAGCAGATCGTGATTGCGGTGGGCGAGGGGGCCAAGGCGTCGTTGGCGGCGTTCGATCATCTGATCCGCACCTCTGCGCCAGCCTGACTGGCCTCACAGCTCCCACAGGATCCGCGTGCCCCGCTGAACTTGTGGGAGCTGGCTTGCCAGCGATGATCTCCTAGACAATAAAAATCCCGGCCATTGGCCGGGATTTTTCATTCGCCGCAGCTTTTAATGTGCCCCGGCAGCCTTGTTCAGATCACTCTCCTGCCACTCCGTATACACACAGGCATCTGCCACGGCCCAGCGCACTTTCACTTCGTCGCCCGGTTTCATCGACATGCCGGCCGCCGACAGGGCCTTCACCGTCATCTGCGTGCCGCCAGCCGTTACCACGGAGCAAGTCTGGCTCTCGCCGAGGAACAGTACCTCGCCGACCTTCGCCGTCACTTCGTTCCAGCCCGCTGGCAGTGCTTCCTGGGCAGCCTGCTCACGACTCAAGGCCAGCGCCTTCTCCGGCCGAACCATCAGCAACACTTCCTGCCCATCGCTCACACCCGAGGTCAGACGCATCGCCACCGGTTGCCCTTCGAAGCTCGCCGCCCCATTGCCATGGGCCTTCACCCGCAGGAAATTGGAGTTGCCGAGGAACGACGCCACGAAGGCATTCGGCGGATTCTGGTACAGGTCATACCCGGTCCCCAGGCCGACGATCCTGCCGTGGCTGAAGATCGCGATGCGCTGTGAAAGACGCATGGCTTCTTCCTGGTCGTGGGTCACGTAGACGATGGTGATGCCCAGGCGCCGGTGCAACTGGCGCAGTTCATCCTGCAGGTCTTCACGCAGCTTCTTGTCCAGCGCCCCCAGCGGCTCGTCCATCAGCAGGATGCGTGGCTCGTACACCAGCGCCCGGGCGATCGCCACGCGCTGTTGCTGGCCTCCGGAGAGTTGCGCCGGGCGCCGATGGGCGAACTTCTCCAGTTGCACCAGCTTGAGCATTGCGTCCACCTGCTTGTCGCGTTCGGCAGCGCTGCGCTTGCGAATGGCCAGGGGGAAGGCGATGTTGTCGCGCACCGACAGATGCGGGAACAGCGAATAACGCTGGAACACCATGCCGATGTCACGCTTGTGCGGCGGCACGTTGACCAGCGATTGCCCGCCGACCAGGATCTCGCCGCTGCTCGGCGTCTCGAAACCGGCCAGCATCGACAGGGTGG
Organism: Pseudomonas bharatica; assembly: GCF_048586865.1. Lineage (NCBI taxonomy): Bacteria > Pseudomonadati > Pseudomonadota > Gammaproteobacteria > Pseudomonadales > Pseudomonadaceae > Pseudomonas > Pseudomonas bharatica. The sequence goes on from NZ_JBMAWR010000019.1 coordinate 113,182, forward strand.
TACTTTTGCCCGAGCCGCTGGAGCCGAGGAAGGTCAGGAACTCGCCGTCCTGGATGTCCAGGCTGATGTTGTCGACCGCGGCGAAATCGCCGTAATGCTTGTTCAGGTTGCGCAGGCTGACGAGGGTACGGGCCTGGGCGGTATCTTTGATCACTGCACTCATCGTTGTTCTCCAGGCGCTCAGGCGCTGACTTCGTTGCGCCGGCGCAGGGCGGCGGCGATCACCATGACCAGCACCGACAGGCCGATCAGCAGCGTCGAGGCGACGGCGATCACGGGCGTCAGGTCCTGGCGCAGGGTGGTCCACATTTTCACGGGAAGGGTCTGCAGGTTGGGGCTGGCCATCATCACGCTCAGCACCACCTCGTCCCACGATACGAGGAAGGCGAACAGCGCGCCGGCGATCATGCCGGGACGAATGGCGGGGAAGGTCACCTTGAACACCGCTTGCAGGCGCGAGGCGCCGCAGATCACCGCGGCGTCCTCGATCGACTGGTCGAACAGCTTCAGCGAGTTGATGATCGAGATGATGGTGAAGGGCAGGGCGACGATCACGTGGCTGACCACGAAGGAAAACAGGGTTCCGGTCCAGCCCAGCTTGAGGAACAGTGCGTACACCGCCACGGCGATGATCACCAGCGGTACGATCATCGGCAGGGTGAACAGGCCGTAGAGCATCTCGCGGCCAGGGAAGCGCCCGCGCACCAGGGCGAAGGCCGTGGGCAAGCCCAGGGCCACGGCGCAGACGGTGGTCAGCACGGCGACCTTGAGGCTGGCCAGGGCCGCGTCCATCCACTCGGCATTGGAGAAGAACTGGCCGTACCACTTGAGCGTCCAGCCCGGTGGCGGGAATACCAGCCACTGCGAAGAGCCGAACGACAACAGCACGATGAACACGATCGGCAGCAGCAGGAACAGTGCGATCAGCCCGGTCGTGGCATAGAGCCCGAAGCGCAGGCGCCGGCCCATGGCATTGGGAGTCAGGAGCATGGTCGCTTACCTCGCGTTGCCAACCGGGGATTCCGGTTGCAGCTTCAGATAGAAGTAGAACAGCACCAGGGTGATGACGATCAGCAACGCCGCGGCGGCGCTGGCCAGGCCCCAGTTAAGGAACGACTGCACCTGCTGGACGATGAACTCTGGCAGCATCATGTTCTGGGCGCCGCCGAGCAGGGCCGGGGTCACGTAGTAGCCCAGGGACATTACGAAGACCATCAAGGCTCCGGAGAACAGGCCCGAACGGCACAGCGGCAGGAACACCTTGAAGAAGTTGGTCCACGGGCTGGCGCCGCAGATCGAACCGGCCTGCAGCACCATCGGGTCGATGGCCTGCATGGTCGCCTGCAGCGGCAGGACGATGAACGGAATCATGATGTAGCTCATGCCGATCACCACGCCCGTCAGGTTATGCACCATCTCCAGCGGGGCATCGATGATGCCCAGGGCCATCAACGCCTTGTTGATCACACCCGACGCCTGCAGCAGCACCAGCCAGGAGTAGGTCCGCGCCAGCAGGCTGGTCCACATCGACAGCAGCACGATGTTCAGCAGCCAGCGGCCCCAGCCGCGGGGCACCAGGGTGATCGCCCAGGCCAGGGGAAAGCCGAGCAGCACGCTGATCAGGGTGACCAGGCCGGCCACCGAGAAGGTGTTGAACAGCACCCGGGCATAGGCCGAGTTGGCGAACAGTTGCTCGTAGTTGCCCAGCCCCGGCACCGGTTCCAGCACGCCGCGCAGCAGCAGGCCGACCAGTGGCGCGAAGAAGAACAGGCCGAGGAACAGCAGGGCCGGCAGCAGGTTGCGGCTACCGCGCCAGCGCTGGCGCAGGGTGGGCGAAAGGCTCATGGCCGCTCCCTGGGCGCCGGTACCGCTGGCACCGGTCGCCGATTGCAAGGCGTTGATGGCGACTTTCATTTGACCAGCCACTCATTCCAGCGGGTAGCGATTGCCGGACCGTTCTTCGCCCAGTAGGCGAAATCCAGGGTGACCTGATCCTGAGCGTAGGCGGTGGGCAGGTTCGGTGCGAGTTCGGGCTTGAGCAGGCTGACCGAGTCCAGGTTCACCGGGGCGTAGGCAGTCTGGTTGGCGAACTCGGCCTGGCCCTTGGCGCTGGCGGCGTTGGCCAGGAACTTCATGGCCGCATCCTTGTTTTTCGCGCCCTTTGGCACCACGAGGAAATCGGCCATGACCAGGTTCTGTTTCCAGCTCACGCCCACCGGTGCGCCGTCCTGTTGCAGGGCGTAGACGCGACCGTTCCAGAACTGGCCGAGGCTCGCCTCGCCGGAAGCCAGCAGTTGCTGGGACTGGGCGCCGCCGCCCCACCAGACGATGTCCTTCTTGATGGTGTCGAGTTTCTTGAAGGCGCGATCCAGATCCAGCGGATAGAGCTTATCGGCCGGCACGCCGTCGGCCAGCAGGGCCAGTTCGAGCACGCCAGGGCTTGGCCACTTGTACAGGGCGCGTTTGCCCGGGTAGGTCTTGGTATCGAACAGCGCGCTCCAGTCCTGGGGCTTGTTGCCGCCGAGCTTGCCTTCGTTGAAACCGAGCACGAAGGAGAAGAAGAACGAGCCTACGCCGTGGTCGGAGACGAAGCGGGGGTCGATGCGGTCGCGCTGGATGGTGTTGAAGTCCAGGGGTTCGAGCAGGCCTTCGGCGGCGGCGCGCAGGGCGAAGTCGGCTTCGACGTCGACCACGTCCCACTGCACGTTGCCGCTTTCCACCATGGCCTTGAGCTTGCCGTAGTCGGTAGGGCCGTCCTGCACGACCTTGATGCTGGTGCTCTTGCTGAAGGGCTCGGCCCAGGCGGCTTTCTGCGCGTCCTGGGTGGTACCGCCCCAACTGACGAAGTTCAGGCTGTCGGCGGCCTGGACAACCTGGCATGCCAGGGTCAGCAGGCTGGCGGACAGCACTGCGGTTACACGTTTGTTCAACAGCATGGTTACGCCCTCGTTGCTTTTGTTATTCGAGGCGGGCTTTCTGTCGCCCGCCAATCAGTTCGGGGAGCAGCTTTTCCAAAGTGTCGGTTGGCCGTTTGTGATTGTAGGTGCCGGCCCTGCAGCTTTAAGGTCTACGGGATATCATATTATGGTATTCCAAACTTTTCGCAAGAGGGGTGGGGCGACCGGCCATCACTCTGGGGTTGTTTTTTGAGGGTCTTGTGGAGAAGTTGAGGCCCTGAAGGGCGATGAAGAACCTGGAGTTCAGTCCACCATCCCTTCTTCAAACGGAATGCTCTGCACCACCTCCAGGTCATACCCGGTCAAGCCGGCATATTTCAGCGGCGGCCCGAGATGGCGCAGCTTGCCCACGCCCAGGTCCTGCAGGATCTGGGCCCCGGTGCCGACTTCGGAGTAGGTTCTGCTCGTGCCGCGCTGGTACGGCCGTGGCGGCCGGGTCAGGTGCGGCACCCGCTCCAGCAGGGCTTGCGACGATTCATGGTTGGCAAGAATGACCACCACTCCGGCGCCTTCGGCCGCGACCTTCTGCAACGCTGCCCATAAGGTCCAGTTCGCCGGCCCGGCGTACTCGGCTCCGACCAGGTCGCGCAGTGGATCGATCACGTGCACCCGCACCAGGGTCGGCTGTTCGCGGCGGATGTCACCCATGACCATGGCCATGTGCACGCCACCTTCGATGCGGTCTTCGTAGGTCACCAGGCGGAAGGTGCCATGCACCGTCGGCAGTTCCCGTTCGCCGATGCGCTTGACCGTCTGTTCGGTGCTCAAGCGGTAATGGATCAGGTCGGCAATGGTGCCGATCTTGATGCCGTGCCTGGCTGCGAAGATCTCCAGGTCCGGACGCCGGGCCATGCTGCCATCATCGTTCAATACCTCGACGATTACCGAAGCGGGGGAGAAGCCGGCCAGCCGCGCAAGGTCGCAACCCGCCTCGGTATGCCCGGCCCGGGTCAGCACGCCGCCTTCGCGAGCACGCAGGGGAAAGATATGCCCGGGCTGGACCAGGTCGTCGGCGGTCGCATCCGGGGCGACAGCAGCCGCTACCGTGCAGGCACGATCGGCAGCGGAAATGCCGGTGGTGACCCCCGCGCCGCTTCTATCGATACGGTAAAGGCCGTGCTGAATGCACTGCCATTGGCCGGCACCATCTGCTCCAGCCCCAGGCGCTGGCAGTGCTCGTCGGTCAGGGTCAGGCAGATCAGGCCGCGCGCCTCGCGGGCCATGAAGCTGATAGCCGCGGCGTCGCAACGCTCGGCGGCAATCAGCAGGTCGCCTTCGTTTTCACGGTCCTCATCGTCAACCAGCAGGACCATCCTGCCCTGACGGTAATCTTCGAGGATTTCTTCGATGCTGTTGAAAGCCATTGCCGCGCGCTCACTGTGGTTCGTAAAGAATTATGGTATACCGTAATACCAATACACCCCGCCAAGAGGAGCGTGACCCATGAAGGCCTACTGGATCGCCCACGTCGATGTAACGGATCCACAGCAGTACCAGCAGTACACCCAGCGCGCACCGGCGGCTTTCGCGGCATTCGGTGGCAAGTTGCTGGCCCGGGGCGGGCGCAGCGAGGCGATGGAAGGACGAGCGACCCCGCAACGCAGCGTGGTGATCGAGTTCGACTCGTATGAGCAGGCCGTGGCGTGCTATCGCTCGGCGCAGTACCAGGACGCCTGCCGCCACCGACAGGGGGTGGCGAAGGCGGAAGTGATCATCGTGGAAGGCTACGAGCCCTGACTCTCCAGGGCTCGTAGTGATGCGGCTCAGGCCATTCCAGGCAGTTCGTGCGGACGCAGGTCGAACACCAGCACTTCGGCATCCTCGCCATCGCGCAGTTCGAGGATCTGCTCCTGACGCAGGCGCACGCCGTCGCCTTCGTTCAGTTGCAGGCCGTTGAGCACCACGCTGCCGCGGGCCACATGGACGTAGGCATTGCGCTCGGCCGGCAGTTTCAGGGTGGCGCTTTCCTGGCCATCGAACAGGCCGGCATAGACCCGCGCGTCCTGGCGGATCTGCAGCGAACCGTCGGCGCCGTCCGGCGAGATGATCAGCTTGAGCCGACCGCGTTTTTCCTCGGCGCCGTATTGCGCTTGCTGGTAGCGCGGTTCGGCACCCACCACCGCCGGAACGATCCAGATCTGCAGGAAGTGTACCGGCTCGTCATGGGAGTGGTTGAACTCGCTGTGGGTGACGCCACGGCCTGCGCTCATCAGCTGAACGTCGCCCGGGCGGATCACCGAGCCGGTCCCCATGCTGTCCTTGTGCTCCAGCGCGCCTTCGAGCACGTAGGAGAAAATCTCCATGTCGCGGTGCGGGTGCTGGCCGAACCCCTTGCCTTCGCTGACCCGGTCATCATTGATTACCAGCAGGTCGGAAAAGCCTTGCTCGGCCGGGTTACGGTAGTGAGCGAAGGAGAATGTGTGGAAGGACTTCAGCCAGCCATGGTTGGCCAGGCCGCGGTCGGAAGCTTTGCGCAGGGTCAGCATGATGTATCTCCTTGTCAGGTCGGGGTTGCGAAAGAGCAACCGCGTTTTGATGGAGGTAGATTACTGTTTACCTCGGCACGCAATAAGTAGGTGGAGATGGAATGACTGTCCCCTCATGGTGGACAATCTTTCGCTGCTTTTCGATCCGTCTGCAGGAAGGGTCATAATGCGTCGCACTGTTCTCCTGATCTGCGGTGACTTGTTTCGATGAAAAGCGTGGCCATGGTGTTATTCCCGGATTTTCTCCTGCTCGACATGGCGGGGCCGCTGGAGGTGTTCTCCATTGCCAACCGTTACCTCAAGCCCGAGGACCATTACCGGATCACCACCCTCGGGGCCGTACCGGGGGCGATCCGTGCTTCGAACGGCATCAGTGTGCTGCCGGATGCGTTGATCGATCCCCGACAAGGGCAGTGGGACCTGTTGCTGGTTCCCGGTGGGCCGGGGGCCTACAACGAGATCTGTCCACCGCTGAGCCTGTGGCTCAAGGATGTGGCCACGCGTGCCCGGTGCTATGGATCGATCTGCACGGGAGCCTTCATTCTCGGGCATGCCGGGCTGCTCGACGGTTACCGCTCGACCACTCATTGGCACTACACCGAGCGGTTGATCAGGGCGTTTCCGAAAACCCGGGTGGAGACCGACCAGATCTTCGTGCGTGATCGCCAGTTGATCACCTCCGGTGGCGTGACGGCGGGTATCGACCTGGCGCTGGCGGTGGTTGCCGAGGATCACGGCAAGAAGGTCGCCCAGGACGTGGCCAAGGTGCTGCTGGTAGTGATGAAGCGCCAGGGTGGCCAGGCGCGTTTCAGCCCACTGGCGGGGGAGGTGGCCAAGGAAGAGACACCGATCACCCGGGTCCAGAACCATGTACTGGCCCATCTCGACGAACCGTTCGGCATCGCACGCATGGCGGCGCTGGCGGCCATGAGCCCGCGGCATTTTTCCCGGGTGTTCATGCGCGAGGTCAACATGACGCCGATGGCCTTCCTGCAGAACGCCCGCATCGACCGGGCCCGGGCGTTGCTGGAAAGCGAGGACCTGCCACTGAAGACCGTGGCCTGGCGCAGCGGCTTTGGCAGCGTGCGCTACATGCGCCAGGTATTCAGCGAAAGGCTGGGCGTGACGCCCAGCGAGTACCGTGAGCAGTTCGGTTGAGGCCCTGTGGGAGTCCGCCCAGCCTTTCAGGCTGCGCTGTCGCGCAGAGAACAGTTCCAAAGCACGACGCGTACCCTG